>CBFGVN010000029.1:0-16819 GCA_965651845.1 uncultured Chryseobacterium sp.
GAATATACTTGTTATAATCGGGATTGTACAAACCAAATTTAAATGCAGAAAGTTCAGTATCAGTTATTATAGCTGTTCCATCTGGAAGTTTTTCAAAAACGATTTTAACATTCGCTATTATTCCATTATTAGGAATAATAAACTTGGATGTAGATACAACTAAACTTGCATTATTTGAATCATATGAACCATCTTCTTTAAAATTAATAACTCTTGACACTCTATAACCTGATGGAAGTGTTATTGTATGTTCTCCAGGATAAACTTTAATTAGTTCTGTTCTAATCCCGGTTGTAGAATTAGCAGGTGCTCCAGTGTTAACAACTAACCTCCCAAGTTCTTTAAAAACTTTCTCTCCGATATTGACTTCAAGATTTTCATACAAGGAATTGATTTCACTTGCATTAATTGCGGAATCAACAACCTCTTGCATTGTAATTGGAGTAGCAGAATAACAATTAATTGTTAAGGAATTAAGTTCATCTTGTGTAACTGTTTGCGAATTATTAGAATGAAAAACGGTAAGCTTTCCTTTCACCGAACTTGCTGCATGAGTCGGTATGAATACCTTCGCATTTATATCCTGTCGTGAGTTAGGAATATATTCCCCAGCTTCATTATAATAGAAAATTGATTGAAAAAGCATATCTCCTATTAATTCTATTTGAGCGAGATTTTCAATGTCAATAAAAGAAGCAGACCTCCCTCTGGTAGAAGATTCACCAGTCCCACCCGTGTTAAGCGCGATTCCTCCTACTTCAAAAATAGGATTAACATAACTTTTAAAAGTGCTTTTAAATGTAAGACCTAGAGGCTGCCATTTGCTTGTAACATCGAAACTTGGAACATCGGCAAGTGTAGCTGTTTGGCCATCTTTAACCTTCCAATCAACGTTTTGATACGAGGCTAAAACACCTTCTCCTGCCGGAAAGGTAAGCTCTGAGAATTTTGGAATTGCCTTTTTAGCTTCAGGCATCTCACGTTCAATTTTACCCCACGCACTCCCGTCAAAGTAGAATTCTGTAAAAAACTTATCCCTTGATCTTAAATTTCCAGCGTTTGGATATAAAGTCCCGGGATCAGAAGAAGATATTCCTGGCGTATACCACCCTTTTACCCACCCTGAAATTGGCACGGGCGTGTCCGGATTAATGATACCGTGATCATCAGTCACAAAATCTCCAGATTTAAGTAATTTTACTTTGCCTGAATCTGTTTGTAAGAATACATCGTTACCAACTCTTGATAATAAGCCAATTTTGCTTTCACCTTGTATTTCATTTAATATAAAACCATCGGCCTTTACATTTCCTGAAACATCAACAGACTCCGACGGATTATTTTTG
The DNA here is from genome assembly GCA_965651845.1 of uncultured Chryseobacterium sp. Classification (GTDB taxonomy): domain Bacteria; phylum Bacteroidota; class Bacteroidia; order Flavobacteriales; family Weeksellaceae; genus Chryseobacterium. Next base: position 1,347 of record CBFGVN010000029.1, read on the forward strand.
TTGAACCCTATTCTCGCTAATCCGGTATTGCTAAAAAAATTAAAAAAGAAGTTTTTTAAATTTAGATTTCTATTTTCTGTTAACGATAAATCACTGTTACCAATGTTATTATTTTGTACGCCGAGAATTGACCTCAAATTTTCTTTTTGAGCTTCAGTTAGATTAGTTCCATCTAACTTCATATAATGTTTCAATTGTTCTAAAAAATCTCCCATATCTACCTCTATATTTTTATTTAATGTAATGATACCTGTATACAACTGATAGACTTTATCAGAGCCAATTTCCTGTTCAAAATTGAATATGAATTTTTCTCCAGTTTTCTCACTTTTATGAGATGACGTGAAAACTAAAGGACTATCAGGAGTTCCAAGAACCTTTACTCCAGATTCACAAGAAGGAATCAACACAATAAATGGTTCTTCAAGAAAATTTTGAGCGAATTCCAAAGCCTCCATCTCTGTTCCCGGATGTGTGCCAGTAAATTTTACTTTAAAAATTTTAGAATCGGGATCTCCAATTGTTTCATAAGAATATTCCTGAGATGGACTTGTAAGATAAATCTGCATCATACCGGTGTTTTCTTTCATTTGAATATCATCCATTAAAGCAACTCCCCTATAATCTGCATTTGGAAATTTTACAATATCATTCAGCCACGCTATATAAGCAAACTTATGTCGCAAGGGAGCTGATCCCGATCCTGTAATTTTTTGAAGAATGTTGAATCTCATCCGTTATCAGTTTGATACAAAATTTCACCTTCTGCTAACATTTAGTTGTGACGCAATAAAAAAACCGCCCGAAGGCGGAAAGAAAATATATATATGAAAAAATTAGCTACGAGACAGTTTTCCTTGCAATTGAGCACAAACCCCTCCACTTTCTCTCATTCTATAATAAAGCTTGCGAAGTTGCGCTTGAGAAAATCCAGCTTCAAAAAGATCATACTTGTCTATAAATCGAAGAATTGCTTTAGATATATTTTCTTCATCATCTTTGTAAGCTGCAACATAACTATAAAATACAGTTCTAAATTGCTGTTCAATAAGATCATTTACTTCATCCCTGAACCGATCTGGAAGAAAAACAAAACTTTTACTTAGATTTTCAATTTTAAAAAATCTCCCTTGAGCTATCCATCTGCGCCTCGTAGTATTTTTTATTTCAAGAAAAAAATTAAATCGATCTACGTCTTTAACAGGATAATCAATTCTTTCCAATCGATCAATAATAAATCTTCCTATCAATGAATCTTTGGATAGATCATAGGTTTTGCATTTAAATCCGGCAAAAGTTTTCTCTGTGCCCGTTAGTTCCTTCATGAGAAAAAAAACCAGGTGAGGGCGTAGAGTCAAAGGAATAATATTACTATTCATTGGTGATTTTGAAAGGTAAAAGTTGTGAAACTGATACGGAATATCCAACTGTCATCAGACTCGTTTGAAATTCAGCCTCCATAGGCTTATTCAACGCAATATCATTTTTATTAATCCTGATCATACCTCCTGTATTGAGGGTAAGCTTGATTTCAGAAATATATTTAAACCTTTCCAGGAATACTCCAGATTCAGCAAAGTAAGGAAATGTTAATTCAAATTTCACTTCGTAATATGGTCCAGCATTGGAACCTTTAGAATTTTGCCTCAGTGATATCGATGTTATTGTAAAATAAATACCGTTATACTCCACGGGAATTGTTTCATCTGTAAAACCATCAGGAGGATTAATAAGAAAAGAACCATCATCTAAAGCTGATACCAGCTCTACTTTTATTATAAATCTGTTTTTAAATTTTCGTAAGTAATTCACTGTGTTTCAAAAATCTACAGTATAAATATACAACTATTAATTTAAATATATACAATTTGTTTCATAACAAACTAAATGTATATAAAAAAACAAAAATCCTGTACTTTTTTTGTAACACTGTAATATTGTAATAAATAACTGATATACAATATTTTATAAAAAATAAATCCTTGTAATACCTAAATTTTGAGTTTGTAATGATTTTGTAATCCTATTTTTTATTACATTTTTTTTGTAATAATTAGAATATCATTACAAAAAAATAAAGTAATTGTAAGCCCTTACAAATCGGAATTTCTGATTCTTAATTACAATATTACAAAAATTAACAAGTTTTTTAGGGGTGCAAGGGGTGTTTTGAAATCGGCCGTCCCTTTTCTTTTTACTGATGGCTGAGACTGTAACTTAAAATCAGCGAGAATCGCATAAAAAAATCCCGCCAACAATATTGGCGGGATCTTCAATTCTCAGTAATTATTAATACGGAAGATCGTCATCATCTTCTGCAGTTCCAACTGTATTATTAATGGAATCTGTTGATGCTTCGGTTGCTTTTGGCTTCTTATACTTTAAATTCCCAATATAAGGAGCGCTTTCACCCTGGAATTCCGGTTTGTGTTGAAGCTGGATGGAAGCATTGTTGTTATATTGATCCGCTTCATCTTTAACCCAGACGTTTACTTCTACCATCAAGTGTTTGCCCTTTTTCAACTCAACCCAATTAGCTTTAACTTTTCCGCTAATCAATGCTTCTTTTAATTCTGTATAATCTATCTGCCCATAGAATGATAGTGGTTTGTCGCTCATAATTTTGTCATAATGTTTTTAGAATTATTTAATATTTTATTGCTAGGCCTATAAAAAAAAGTTTGAATATTTCAGTTTCAGGCAAGAAAAGAACAATAGAAGTTCCACTTTCTCCAACCTTATAACCAAAAAAACGCTGCTTAGCTTCATCAACAATTTTACTTATTTTAATAGGTTCATAGCTGATAGGAACTTCTATATTTAAACTATTCCAGTCGCGAGAAAAACCCTCATCCATAACGAGAAATCATTCATTCCCCCTTCTTTGTTTATTTTTACTTTCATAAATGCTGGTCCTTTACTCGTTTGAGTAGGTACGGGATACGTTCCCGCAGGAATTAAATTCTCATTTCCGAATCTTTCGACGAGAAATTTTTTTGCTTCGTTTGCTTCTGATAACATATTAAATTTTTTATATTTTCCAATTTTCTGTATAATTCAATCCTAAAGCAGCACTTTGCTGCTTCATACTTATTTCCCTGTCAATAATTAACTTTGAAATTATAAAGCAATTCTCAAGAGACAGCCCCTTTTTAAGATAGTTCATAAGCATTTCATAGTAAATGTAATCACCAGGATATATGAATGGCCTGACATAATAACATTCACGGAAATATGACAATCCTTCAGATAATTTTTCATTATCTATTTTAATACGAAGATTCATCAATAAGCTTTTAAGCATTTCTAATGTTTCTTCCGCCTTCTTTAGCTTAAAATATCCATCCGTAAGAATATACTTTGCTAATATTGTGGTAATTGCATTCATAACTTTCGTAACTTTCTTCAATTTGATATTCCATAATTAATCAGAATAAGATGATGAATCAGAAGACGAATCTGAAGAACTATAATCACTCGACCCAGAATCCCAACTTCCGGAAGCGCCTCCTGGGCCAAAGCTTCCTCCGTCTTCAGATCCAAACCCGGAAAAGTGATCATCTACATTTTGAGAAAATTCCTGACCTGCATCCACAACAGATGCCATGAAAAAACTTGCCCCAGTATTAAATTCTTCATTTGAAGAACTTGTTCTTGAGAATTCTTGGAAATTTGCAGTTGATTTTCTTTTTCTGAAATCTTTAATAATTTCTCCTTTTTCATTATAGTAAACCATTTCCCAGGTTGGATGAGCCAAGGCAATTAAACCGGAATCAAATTTGATCTCAAGATAGCCGTTTTTTTCTCTGTTTATTTTGCCGGACTTCCCGTCCGCTTCAACCTTCATTCCTTTTTCCAGGAATGGTAAATCGTAATATTGTTTAATGTAGTCCATAATTAAATTATTTATTTGTTTTATTTTAGCCTTATGCCTATTGAATTTTAAGATACTCTACAACCTTACCCGTATTGTTTTTAAGGATCAAATCATTAAAAGAAAATCCCCGCAAACCACAATAATCTTTGAGCTTCTGTTTAAATTGTGAGGGTGTTATTAACTTGAAATTTGGATTTTCTCGTATATCATTAATTAAAGATTGTTTTTCAAGTTCTATATTGAGCTTATCTTCAGTAAAATAGGAATCTGCCCAATTATTAAATGTTTCTATTAATTGATTTTTCATTTGATTTTTTTAAGATTAAATTTTTATAAAGTTTTGCGATTTCTTTTTTGAACTTTAACCGTATGGTTTGCTGATGTTCGGGAGTCGGCCTGTTGGTTCCGGCCAGCCATTTATTGATAGTTCCTGGATGAACTCCGATATCTCCGGCAAATTGCCTTTTAGGCCTTCCGGAAGATTCTAAAATCCGGATTATAAAATCTTTTCCCATTTTAAGACATTGTATCTTCCAGTAGATCATCACCATGAATAAATGTTCTCTGCCGTCTTTGAACTTCAGTAACAATTTTGTTTGTTATTACAAGGTCATTTTGTGATTCCAAAACATTAATGAGATCGCAAAGGCTTACGAGATCATCTAGGCTATTCGTTTCTCGGATCAATCTAAGGAGTAAAACTTCAGAATACTCTGGTTTACTGGCCATGATATTTAATTCTAATAATCTGACAATTCACTTCGATCAGCTTTCGCAGATCACCCCAGTATGAATCCGGCTTTTTATCTGAATATTTAAATTCATCGACTTTTGACTGAAGTTCTGACGATAATATTTTTAGTTTTTCCATTTTGTTTATTTGATTATAGAAAGTTTTTCTTTTACCCTCTTTTGCAGTTCCTCCTGCACAAGATCACAAGCAATAAAGACATGCTCTATAGGGGTTTTATTATCTACACTGTGCCACAAGAGTAAGTTTTTAAAATCCATGCAGCCAAGGCTTTTAGCATAATCATCGAAAATTTTTTGCTTTTCGGAATGCTGATCATTTGTTTCTTTTTTCATATTTTTTCGTATTACAGTTTACATTTTTACAATTTAAAAACCTTATTTTCGTTTAATTTCCTGGTCATTTATAAATACATAGTTATCCTTTGGAGGTGCTAAAATTTCAATCCTTCCCTCATACTCCATTTCATATTTTTCGAGATCATTATATGTTTCCGGAACATCTGAAAACGTTCTTAGAACCTGAGCTTCTGTGAGCTTTTCACCTTCATAAATAAATCCGGTTTTGCGGTTTCCACGATAAGTTATTACGACTACTTCTCCGGACTTGATAAGTTTTATTCCGATTACATCAAGATTGATCAGAGAACAATTAAAACTTAGATATCCAAAATGTTTTTTCAGATCTGATCTTGAAGGAGGAAAGTGACTTTTTTCCATTATTTAACATCATAAGGGTTATCTGTATCACCTTTCTTAAATTCCGAATAAAGAGGATTTATTTCAATTTCAGAAGCGGCGATATATATCATTTCATTAGAAATTCCATTAAATGATCGTATAATTCTACCGTCGGATGTTGTTAATTTATCGGCAGGATTAAGTACGTAGCCTTTCAACTCACAAAACTGCTTCAGCTTGTTTTTAAAGCTCGTTGCTGAAATATTTTTCACTGAAGCATTATAGTCCATGAGGCTCTTATGAGCATCTTTTTTAATAACATCATTGTTCAGATTTCCATCCACAAAATATCCTTCTGCCCATTCCAGGAATACCGGCCCCATTTCAGTAATTAAGTTTCGTTTTTTGATATTTCCCTGTGGAGCTCCGATCTTATCTTTTGTTGATAAATAAAACTGAAGGCATTGCACAGAAAAATTCAAAAATAAATTCCATTGTTTATCATCCCATTCCGTAAAGAACCTGTTCTGGAAATCATGCAGGGGCGACCTCGCTTCCATATCTTCCTTTGCGCCATGATACCAGTCTGCATAAGAGACAAACAGGATTCTTTCCATTGTTGACGAATCCAAACCGAATGGAGCATAATTTGTCGTAATGCAGAATTTTGGCGATTGGTGGAAAGGAATTAAATAAGCATTTTGATTTTTAGGGTTTACATTTAAATCACCGGTGATGTCGGTAAACAACTGATTAAACTGAAATTTTTTATCGGCATCATCGAAAAGCACATAATCGGTCTGTTCCGTTATTCCATCATACAGGAAGTCGCTGTCAAGCAAATTCTTTTTCCTGGCTCCCATATATTTGGAATTCATAAAAAGCCTTACTGCATTATTGAAAAGTAAAGATTTACCGGTACGGCCATGTGATTCGTTATCATCAACCACCTCATTATCCATTGCATATACACACCATGCTTTTGAAGGATCTTTAAACCGATGAAGAAGATATCCATAAGTGTAAACTTTATTGGCAAAATGCAGTTCCTGTTCATAAATCTGATCATCATCAAGACCGGTTGCAGAACCTTCAACTTTATAAACATCTAAAGCAAAATTGTGATCCTTCAGGTAATCTTCCCATTTTGTTTTCGGCAAATCCTTAACTTCATCCTTCCAGTGTACACGGCTTGCATTAATTAAATAATTCATAAAGTCGCAGTCTTTCCGGAGGATAGTTACGTCCCAATTATTATTTTCATCTTTTATGATTTTAAAAAAAGGCTTGCCCTCTACGATTTTTCCGGATACATCTACATAGTTTGCCTCCAGTTTAATTTCCCGACTGTTAAGCTCATGCCTGGTCTGCTTCTTTATAATATTATTTAGGATATCATTTTCCATCACATATCGGCTGTAACCCTTTGTGATCTCCTCTACTCTGTCAGCTTTGATTTCCCAAATGAATTTGTCAAAGAACAAGTATTGAGTGCTGTACGTATGATCAGTAAAATCAAACTCCTTTGTCTCAAGGTTAACCAGCTTTTTATCAGATACCGCTTCAGAACCTATCAGCATGTTCAGTAGATCATCCGGAAACAGTGAAAGTCCTTTTTCACGTTGCTTCTGGTCAAGAACATTATTAAAGAAATCTTTGATTTCCTGTGCTGAAACTTCCTTCAGGATATGTTTATCCTGTTTTACAAAATAATACCCGTCTTTACGTTTTTCATCCTTGATCCTGAAAAATCCGTTAAGCTTTAAAAAATTGAAAGCATTTTTATAATTGACTTTGTAGTCAGTTGTTTCCGTCCTTTTGTTCCACTTTCCGGACCAAAACTTTGCCGGCCTTGCCAGTTCCAAAAATCTTTCCACTTTCTTTTTTAACTCAAGCTGCTCCCGATCATCAAAACTGCTGTTTATTTTCATGAAGTCCGTAAAATCCTTCAGGGGATTTCCCCGGAAATCTTTTCGCTTTGTGATTTCCTCCGGAAGCCAGGCTGTTTTGACATCCATATGTTCCAGGGCAATTTTTTTACCTGCTTCCACACCGGTAGGATCAAGATCCGGAACGTTGATTACTTCGTTTGCGTACTTAAACAGCATTCCAATTTGACTTTCCGTAATATCCGCCGTTTCGGAATTAAACCAAACTACTGCGTCAGCTTTTCCGGTAGAAGCCATATTGATCGAGTCCCTGTCACCGGAACATATTACAACTCTTCTAACTTTTTCAATTGCCTTTTCTGAACCGATAATGTGGCCTTCGTCACTGCGAACATCAACTTCTTTTTCAGCCATTCCTTTTAGAATATCTAATCCGAAAATATGTTCCCTTGGTTTTTTTCCCAGATAGGAAAATCTATATTTTTTATCGCTTGATTTCGGTTGGTAAATTTTAAGCCACTCCCTTCCCGGGTTCGCGGGTTCAACTTTTACATCTTTGTTTTTCCCTTCCAAGAAAACCCTGGGCTTTCCGCCTCCTTCAGAAATTATAAAAGCAAATATTGGATATGTTTCAGAGCTTGTCACCGTATAGACATCACAAAACTCTTTTTGTGTATTGACGTCTTTTTTTAACCAGGAATAAGACTGCAGGGAATAAAGATTATATTTCGCACAAATACTATCAGTAACCAAAGGGCCCAGTATCTCCAATTCATAAGGAGTAAATTCTTTAATGGTATATGCAAAATTATCTTCATTAAGCTCAACTCCTTCGTATTCATGAAATTTACAGGACGAAATATTTTTAACCTTTGTTTTATTTTTATCCACAAGCCCCATCTCTTCACCGAGCGACAGCAATGATTCAAAATATGTTTTTCCAGTATAATGAGCATAAATATGGATACCATGTTTAGAACTGGAGAAAAAGCCTCCGGAATCGCCCCAATCGCGAACAAAATATATCCCTCCGTTTTTTGATACATTGGCGCTCTCAGTACCCTCTTTTCGTATTTTAAAATGTTTGTTAATGTTAGCTTCCGGAAGAAATCTTTGGATAAGATCCCACCCTCCGTTTGTAGCCTCAAATATCTGTTCCTGGTTAATTGGAAATGACATGCCTTAATCTTGGTATTAGTTATTTTATAAATCTGTTTCCGGAGAGATCTCCTCCAGCGCGGTGAGAAAAATTCCTATGACAAGGATCTCATTCAGATGTTCCATCCCTGATCTGAGTTCCTCAATGGAAAAATCTTTAAAATCTGAAAACGTTTTTCCAGGATTCTTTTCCGTCCATGCATTATAATCATTGATAATATCTGCTTTCAGACTTTTGATTCTTTCCTCCAGGTATGCTTCTTTGCCTTCAACACTGTAATGTTCCCGGATTCCCTTTATGATTACTTGAGTGTTCATGATAGTTTGTCTTATAATTATTTACAAATCGTGTGGCCATTTTAGCAGCATCTCCTAATATTTTAAATCCATGAGCGACAGTTTGAGAAGTCATAATAACTTTAGAAACAATCTTCCTATTCTGATGGAATTGCTTTAATTTTTTACGATGTTTTTTGCTTGACATATTATTATAATTGTACTTTATTAAAAAACCGAAAGTTTAGAACCAACCAATAACCCATAGATTTTCATTCCTATGATATGGACCATTTAAATGCGTATTTGATCTGATTTCCTTTGAAAGATCTTCGAATCGATCTTTGAGCTCTTGGCTGGGATTATCAATAAAAAATGCTATACTTTCCCATCCGTCATCAGATTTTTTGCCCCATCCATGAACTGTCATTAAAATCGGATTTTCCTGATCCTTCCAGTCCCATTCACCCATATCTTGAGGCCAAGATGGAATTTTAAGTTCTGGTAATAATTCTTTTTTTAAAGTGTTGAAAACTTTATAAGCTTTTTGTACTGTTGAAAATGATAATGCCATAGTTTTAATTTTTAATATTCTTGATTTTATTAAGATTGAGGCTTTACAAATATTTTACTGTTTTTAGATAAGAGGGCGCCTTCTAATGCTGACTCTATTGCTTTTTCTATTGTGGGATAATCTTCCCATGTATTAACATCATACATACCACTTTCTTCGTGAGTTACTTCAATATTAAATCTCTTTAAGTTTTTATTTTCAGGTTTTCCAAAACCATGGTCAGTTGAAATGTATATGTATCTGCCTTTGTAAGTCGCCTCAAAGTGGTTAGGCGTATTCACTGAGATATTTCTTATTACGCATCCAGCTATTTTCATGATGTAATAATTTTTGTTATTTCATATTTCTTTTTGATTTCATATAAGTAAAATGAGATACAGTCGACTCCGGTTAATCCGTAATCTTTGTGCTTAATGCCGGCATCATACCAAGAAGCTGCTTTTGATGAACATCTCTTATTTTCCTGGTTAATAAATTCGATCTGACTGATGATATTCTCTTTGAAAGTTTGCAGATCTTTTTGATCTAAAATTAACCTGTCATTCTGCAGAAGTAATTCCTGGATGCTTTTTTCGAGATTGTTTTTTGGCACGTACACACTGCCAACATACACGAGATATTGTTTCATTAATAAATTACTTTTCTGTTAATGGCTTTATGATTGTAGACCCTTTCGATATTATAGATATATTCCTTTGGACTTACCTGCCTATCCATCATCATCGGAGCTTGAGAAATTTTTTCTTTTAGAAAATTAAAATCGCACAGCCCCTTTTCTTTGATCAGCTGAACAGCAGTAATAAGATTTCGATCTGAAAAGAATTTATATCTTTCAAAAAGTGAATGCGATAATTCAAGTAAATCAACTGTTTGCTGATGAAAATTAACCTTGAAGTTTCCTTCCCGAAACACATCGCCCGCCTTCTTACTTCCGATTTTCCCGTGCATCAACAAATCACAAGCGAATCCAATACTTATTTTGAATTGGCGAACTACTTCATCAAGGATTTTGTAGTTTTCATTTTCCAGCCCAACATAACATTTGAGAAAATCAGTATGAGTCCATTTATCTTGCTTACTATTCATCGTTGCAATCTGATAAAGGTTTATTTCTTCTGTCACTGTATAATAAACAGGATGCTGCAATTCCTTCGATACAGTAAACCTATGCTGCCCATCTACTATAAATTTAGTTTCGTCTTTCTCAAAAACAATAACCGGACAGTAGGCTAAAAGATTAAATCCAGAAATAATATCTCTCTCTATCTTTTCAATTTTTTTATAATTAAGGCTTCTGTTTCCGTTAATAAACTTGAATTTCTCATAGTCTGTAGAAAGTTCAATAATTGGTATTTTTTGCATGATTTTTTTATTTTGGGGTGAAAAGTACTTTACCACATTTAGAACAGTTCCAGGTTTTCCGTAGATCTTCTTCATTGCCACACTCACATTTTTTCCATATCTCATGATTATGTTCAATTAATAATTTCCTGAATGAAACATTACCCGCTTTAGTTTTAAATTCAGAAAGAGAAAATTGTTTAAGAGGTTTGCCGTTGAAGGATTTTATGAATTGTTTAATTTCAGGAGTCATGATTAAATATTTTTTTTGCACATTCTGTACATAGATCACTATTATTCCAGCTTTGGGAAATTCTAGACCTTTCACATTCCAAACAATAACAATTATTCCAACCACATTCTTTACATTTATATCCAGTAAATTTGTTGTGATTTAGATAATTAATTAAATTATTATAGGAAACTGTATTCGTATTAATGATATCAAATCTCCTTCTAAAAGATCCTTCGGCAGGAACGTTTTTTAACTCTTTAGAATATTCTATAATTATTGTCTTTGGGTCAAATACAAATACATCTCGAAATCTCCTATTAACAACTATTTGACCCAAATAACTATAAAAAAAATCTATGGGAATTTTTGTATTGACATCAGCAAAATAGACAATACCAGGGATATCATCCCCAGGAAAATCAAATAAAAATGGATCATCCATAATCGTTGTGCTCCGACAATCGACTCTCCAGATATTCTTATATCCATCAAGTAATGCATTTAGAAAAAAACTTTTACCCGATAAGACATTTCCGTGGATCAATAAGTGTTTGTTCATATTTTTTTGATTTTTTTGTTTGAAATAAAACCCGACCTGCCTAAGCCGGCCGGGTAAAAACTAATAACCATGAAAACTCAACATGAGTTGTGGGAAACGAAGGACTTGCACCCTCAACGCAGGCGGCTACACCATACCTCGCACAAAAACACTGCGTTTCTTTCGGAATCCCATTCAAAAAACTCAGCCAGCCTTGCCGGCCGAGTAAAAACTAATAACCATGAAAACTCAAATTAAACATGAGTTGTGGGTAAGACCGGATTCGAACCGGTATGGATAAATTCTGACTTGTGTCCTTTCTCCGTCGTGGTCAAGTATTATCCTTACATATTAGCGTCTACCTGTTTCGCCACCTACCCGCCAAAAACACTATATAGATCATCTACGCTGATTGAAGCTCTCACGATTACTGAAGAAAACATTTGCTTTTGATTCCCTTTTTAGAACCTCTTTCGTAAGTGCTTTAATTTTTTTGCTTTTTATGAAGCCTAAAGAAAAATTTACAACAACCCTTCTAAGTAAAGTTCTTTTGTTAGCTGTTGCTTTGTTAAAAATCCAAATTTATGATATGTGTTAGTTTTAATTACATTGAATGTTCCTACTGGCAAACCTAATTTGTCTGCAATAGTTGAGTTTTTTTCATTTGTACTCAACTCCTTTAGCAATTCAATCTCTTGATCTGATATTTCCTTATCTTTAAAAGAAACAGGTTTACATACAGTACCTTCACCCTCACAACTACCTCTATATTCACATACACAGTAATCGTAAAAAATTTTATTTTGAGAAAAATCGGGTGTAAAATTTAGTGCCCCGAAACGACACCTAGCTAGTGTTCTAAGCTTTACCTTTTTATCATTACCAAACCATTTAGTTAATATTTTATTTAATTCTGGTTCGTTATCTAAGATATGATCAAGTTCTGTATGATCTGAAACATCTTCAAACTTTTTGATCTCTCCGGACTGAATGACAAATACGTCATTTTCGTAGTTGAAATATTCCTTGGACTGGTCGATCATCCCTGGATAAATTCTGATAGTCATATTGATTTATTAATTATTTTGTTTTGATTCTAAATTCCGTTGTGCTACGAGGTATAGATAACTAATAATCACAGCATTGTTGATCCTATCATTTTTTACTTTTCTGATATAATCTGGTTCATACTTACTATTCTCAGGCAACAATTTGTATACTTCACCAGAGTATTTTTTAGGAAGATGTTGATCTATAAAATCAAAAGTTTCCTTTGTATTCGAATGAATATCAATTGGTATCTGAATTTTCATTACCTTTGCCATCGTGTTAAATATTACACAGCAAATATATACAAATTGTTTCATAATATACAAATTGTATATGTTAAAATTTTGAAATTTATTGTAACTGCATGACTATCAATGAGAAAATTAAATTTTTCTTTATAGGAAAAAAAATTACTTATGAAGAAATCGGGAATTTGTATGGCGCCTCTGGCCAAACAATAGGAAATTACGTCAACGGACGAAGAGAAATTCCTACTGAATTTTATGTTTGGTTAAAAGAGCATTTTCCGGAGATTGATTTTAATAAATTATTTACTGTGTCTGACAGCATTAATATTACAATGGATTCAGAAAAAAAATTGAGCAAGCAACAAATATTAAATGAGATTGAAAAAGTATTATCTCAATTCATTAATTGAAGAGAGCTTAAATTAAATTTTCCACCTATTTTCCACGTCTATTTTATAACTACCTGATTATTAATTATGAAAAATTCCTATCGATTCCCCTATAGGCTACTTAACTACACCACTCAATCCCTGATCAATACAAGATTCAGGGATTTTTTTATTCCCAAAGGCAGCGGAATCTCCACGGATTTAAAAGAATATTCGGATAAGACGAATTCCGAATTTTTATTTTTGATTTCACAAATTTATCTCTTCCCTTAGATTTTGACATTCTCAACCTTCTAGCATCTATACGACAAACCTGTCATAAGATCACTACAATAAAAACTATACACGCAGAGACTTTCTTGTAGTATTTTTAGTACAAACATGTAGCATGATTGGTACACACAAGATGATCTTAACAATAATAATTAGTATACTTTTGGTACAGGAATAAAAAAACATAATAACAAAAAGACTCATAACCATACTGCTTATAGGAAATCACCAGAATTACTTAATAATTAATTCATACAATTCTTAATAAATAACTCTACTTAACCAGTAGAAAATATCTTCTACACCAATTCACCAAATACACAAAACCAGAATTGCAGAAAACAACTTTTGGCATCGTTAAGAACATAACGGTATATCTATAACCAGAACGAGTATGGTCTTCTTATCCGATTTTTAATTAATTAAAATTTAAAACCTTGATACAATGAGAAAATTATTTGTACTTGCTATGGTATCTCTTTCTGTGCAGATCTTCGCGCAAGTAGGCGTCAATACCACAGCACCTTCCGCTTCTTTTGACATTACAGCTAAAGAACCTACCGGAACATCCACTACAGTAGATGGTGTTTTAGTTCCGAGAGTCGACAGACAGCGTGCTCAGAGCATGACCTCAGTACCCACTTCTACAATGATTTATGTAAACAACATTGCTACAGGAAGTGCGACAGGAACAACCGCCGATGTAGATACCATAGGATTTTACTATTTTGATGGAACAGTATGGGTAAAAATGGCTACAGGAAACGGAGTTAACATTTACAATGCCGACGGAAGCCTTGCAGGCGTAAGAAATGTAAACTTAAACGGAAACAACTTAGGATTCACAGGAACCGGAAACGTAGGGGTGGGTATTGCTACTCCAACGGCAAAACTGGAAATAGCATCGGGTACAAACGGTACTTCAGGATTGAAATTTTCTAATATCAACAATGCTACTGCGGCTACAGCTAATGCTTCTGCTTTAGGGATAGATGCTGCCGGAAATGTAGTGGTTCAGAGTGCTGCACCAATACAAACAAGATTTGTTTCATACCCTGTAAATGCAACGGTTACAGAAAGCCCAACGCTTCAGATAGGAACATTAGAATTTAAAGTAATACCGGGGCAATGTTCTTCACCAGGAACAGGTCCCTTTACAACAATACAAGCCAGATCCATTACTGGAGCTAATAATATTGGAATTGTTCATGGGCAATATGGCACATCACAAGCTACTGGTCAAGGTGGGTTCCAACTCAATTATCCTATTACAGTAGGAACTTCTTTCGCAACTGTTCCAGCAACATATATTGACTGTTACAATGATGGTCATAGTCAGTTCATGTACTTTTCCTATACTGACCAGACTTATTACAGAATCAATTATCATATAGCTGACGGAGATTCTTTAGGCTTCGGAGGACAAGGCTATATTTTTGTGGAATACCAGAAATAATAAGGATATCGATTTTAAAAACATAAAAATAAAAAGTTTATTCAGCTTGTTAAATCTTGCGTAAACGAATCATAGAATGTAAAATTTCCTTCTAATAAATACCAGAGGTTTCCCTCCTGTGGTATTTTTTGTTGTTACATTTAGAGCATAAAAAATCTCCAGTGCTTTTTCACTGGAGATTATAAGTATCTTCAAGCTTTGTAAACTCACTTGCTTCTCAAACAGAAAAGAATGATAGTATCTCTAGGCTTGTTACATTTGCACATAGTGGTGCTGAATTCTGTTTTCCAGTATTCATTGTACTTCTTTTCCTACAAATTTTAATTTGGGACTGATTATTTTAATAATACAACAATTAATTAAATAAAATATGTATTTTTACAATCATTTCACTATTAATTGAAAAATAATTCTTATTATGATTCTCACATACCAATTACCTATACCGGAATCACTTAGTCCCTATTTTCAGAATTCTATAAACTTTTAATATTTAATAACAATTAAATTATGATGAAAAACAGAATACTAAGACAATGTACTCTCAAACGGGCAATGTAGGAATTAACACACCCACTCCCGCTAATACCCTCACGGTGAACGGAAATACTTCGGTAGGTTCCGGATACACAAGTATTACTGCTCCTACCAATGGAGCAATCATTGAAGGAAATGTAGGTATAGGAACATCTGCTCCTGCCGCAAAACTGGATGTAATCGGCAAAGTAAAAATTACGG
>CBFGVN010000030.1:0-16806 GCA_965651845.1 uncultured Chryseobacterium sp.
AACGGAATATCTGGTTGCATTAATGCTATTTGCGACAGGTTTGCAGAATGGTTTAACCGCAAGTATTTCAAATTTTTCGGTAAAAACAACCCACCTTACAGGTACAACGACAGACTTAGGAATTCTATTCTCCATGTTTACCCAAAAGAGATTCAGGAAAAATAGCGAATTGGTAGGAAGAGCCAAATTGCTGATGAGTATTATGGCAGCCTATATTTTAGGTGCAGTTTTCTCTGGTCTTACTTATTATATCCTTGAATTCAGGGTTTTCTATCTGATCAGTTTGTGTCTTTTGGTAGTAATTGGATATGATGCTTATAAAATTCATATAAGACATTTCAATACGCAGTATCGGTACAACAAGATTTATAAAAAGCCTAATTTTCTGGCTTTCTTATATGATAAAATTCATGGGATTCCTGAAATTAAAGAAAAAAGGGAGAAAAAGAGAAAGCTTGTATTCGATGATTAGCTTCCAAATACTTTTATAAAAAGACAATGTTAAATAAGAGATATAAATATCAGTATTAATTTTGTGTAAACTAGCTGTGAAACAGCCCTCCGCTTCTGTATGGAGCGAGGGCTGTTATTTTATAATTAAATTATTTTGAAAGCTGATAAATATCTACATTCATCGTTGCAATAGTCTGACCTGTTGTATTTGCCAGAGTACTATTTGTGTGATTGTGAGCCAATCAATTCTTCCATTCTTTTTACTCGTTCTTCTAATGATTTGGCTGTTTTTTCTTTAGCTTCAAGCTCGGCAATGCGTTTGTTTTGAGCTTCAATTAAATTTTGCTGCTCCTGAATCGCTTTCGTAAGGACTGCCACTATTCTGGAATAATTTACAGAATTGTATTCTTCTCCATCTTTATTGAAAGTACTTGCCACTTCAGGAATTATTTTATTCAGCTCCTGTGCGATAAAACCAACTTCTCTTTGCTTGCCATATTCCTTCTGATCGATCCAGTTGTAATATACAGGGCGAAGTTTCATTACTTTGCTTAAACCGTCATTGACATCAGTAACATCTTTTTTAAGACGCTGATCCGAAGGATAAATAATGATGCTTCCGGCCGTATTCACTCCAATTTCCCTGTTGCTTGCTCCTGCATAAGCTGTTAACTGAATATTGTTACACTGGATATTGCCCGCTACATCCAGCCAAAAACCGGAAGCAGGTGCAGGAGTATTAATCCCGACAGGTTGAAGAAAATGATGGGTTCCATTGGAGGCTGCATACACTAAGTCATTGGCGGCTCCTCCTGTAGCGGACGGTTCACGGTGTTGAATGTATGCTGTAAGGGCTGCATCTGTACTTGCACTATTATTGATAAACCCAAGATATCCACCTCCGGAATTTGAATTAAGCATAACGGTGTTGGTAAGTGAGGTTTGGGACAATGCGATTCCTTCATTTACAACAGAAGTATTCACATGAAGTTTTTCCGTTGGATTATTGGTGCCAATACCAACATTGCCAATATCAGTAAGCCGCATAAGTTCTTTTGGTGTGCCATCTGCCCAGCTAGTATCACTAGCCCAGACAAAGCTTACTGCGTTGCTATCTGAGGTATTATTGCGGTCGGCAATAAAATACATATACTCTCGGGATTCTAAATACAGATTGTTACCACTGGTACCCAAGTTTAAAGCAGAATAAATACGTTCTCCCGTATCATCTGGTCCCCATCGTAAGGAATTTCCTTGGGTAAGTTCAATATTACCTGCGTCAACATCTACTTTGGCAGTAGGCGTGTCTGTACCGATACCTACATTGCCGCCTAAGTGATATATGGTTGCATTGTTATCCGCTGGATTAATAGGAAATTGGTTTCCGGTTTTCAGCCAGTCGTAACTTTTCGTTGGGGTGGCGCTGTGAAAGCTAACTACTTCCCAGGTTGTGCCTGCGGTATTGCCATTGTTCACTAAAAGGACTCCGTCGCCAGGAGCAATGCTGATGGATGCAAGACCTGTCGCTCCCACATCATCAATAAGTTCTGTTCCGTTTCCTACTACCGTAAGAGTACTGGTTGTATGTGTGTTTTTAATTTCATACAAACGGCCTTTGAAATTTCCGGAGCCGACAGCCTGTGCCGCGGGAAGAGTAATGGTGCTGTTGGCAGCACTGTTGGAAACAAGGTAATAATCGTTGCCAGTCATGGTATAATCTCCTGTTACGGCTCTATAAGCGGCAGCAAATGATCCGTTAACCGTGAGTTTTGAGCCTGGAGTTGGTGTATCTATACCAACATTAGAGGTTTGAGCTTGGAAATTACTATAAGCAATAGTAATTAAAAGAGGGAAGATAAGCTTTTTCATATATTTTGATTTGTTAAAAATAATCAAGGAAAAAGGGGGTGAATCTTTTATTTCAACACCGCAAGTGTTTTTCAGAAAAGGGGGAAACTGTGAGGACATTTACGATGGTTGATTAGTTTTTGCGAAAATACTAATTTGAGGTGGTATTACAAAATAATTTTTATTAATATACTCATTATTGTTTTAAATTTTTATTAATTGTGTATTAATTATTAATTATTTTTTAGTATAAGTCAAATTTTTAATAAATTTTAAGAACATGTAAAATATGAGGCTTCATCTTATGTTATTAGCAATCAATACATAAAAAGAAGTGTTTTGAAAGGATGATGAGTTCAGAAAAAATGAAAGTTTTTAGAATAGAATAATAAATTTTCATTTATAGTTTATATTTTTATTTCCGTTTTCATTGCCTATTTTTGTAAGTTGAATTCCATTTTTTATGTCAGATATTATTCAGCTTTTACCGGATCATGTAGCCAACCAAATTGCGGCAGGAGAGGTGGTGCAGAGACCTGCGTCCATTGTGAAAGAACTTTTGGAAAATGCGATCGATGCAGAAGCAGCTAAGATCGAGCTGATCATAAGAGATGCAGGAAAAAATCTGATTCAGGTCGTAGACGACGGAAAAGGAATGTCCGAAACCGATGCAAGAATGGCATTCGAAAGACATGCAACTTCTAAGATCAAAGGCACGGAAGATATCTTCAAAATTTCTACCAAAGGATTCCGCGGTGAAGCGTTGGCTTCTATTGCAGCTGTTTCCCAGGTTGAATTAAGGACAAAACAAAAGGATGCTACGATCGGAACAAATATTTATATCGAAGGCGGGGTTTTCCAATTTCAGGATCCTATTCAGACAACGGATGGATCTAATTTTTTAGTTAAAAATTTATTTTACAACGTTCCGGCAAGAAGAAAATTCCTTAAGAATAACAATATCGAGTTCAGACATGTAATTGACGAATTTCAGCGTGTTGCATTAGCCCATGAAAATCTGGAATTTTCTCTGTTTCATGACGATGAAGCGGTTTTCAGACTGAGAAAAGGAAGCCAGATGCAGCGTATTGTGGATATTTTTGGAAGAAAATTACAGCCACAGCTGATTCCTATTAAAGAAGATATTATCTGGTGCAAACTTCACGGATTTGTTGCAAAGCCTGAAGGAGCAAAAAAAACAAGGGGCGAACAATTCCTTTTCGTAAACGGAAGATATTTTAAAAGCTCATACTTTAATAAAGCGGTTCAGGAAGCCTTTGAAGGGCTGCTTTTACCGGGATATATTCCTACATTTTTCCTTTATCTGGAGCTGGATCCGGAGAAAATCGATGTCAATATTCACCCACAAAAAACGGAAGTTAAGTTTGAGGACGAACATTTGATCTTCGCCTTGCTTCGTTCGACTATTAAAAGAGCTTTAGGAATTTACAACGTTGCGCCGAGTCTTGATTTCGAAAGAGATCCGCAGCTGGATGATATCATGCAAAAATCTTTCCCGAGCAAAAGCAACACCGGAGGTAGCGGAGTTATTAAAATGCCCGAAATTATCGTTGATAAAGATTACAATCCTTTTTTGGAAGAAAGGGAAGTGAAACAGACAGAAATTCAGAATCTTGCAGAAATGTATCACCAGAATATAGCGGCAGAACCTTCAAAGATTAATCTGTTTGAAGATGAAGATTTCGATGAAGATCTGATGAGGCTGCCGAACGGATATTGGCTGTTCAATAAAGGTGACAAAACGCTGATGCTGGATTTGGGAAGAATGCACAGACTCTGGGTTTCCGAAAACACAAAACCGGTAAAAAAAGGAACCACCAACAGCCACGCGTTGCTTTTCTCTCTGGAATATCACATGAACGAAATTGAGAAAAATAAATACAAATCCATCAAAAAGTACCTTCCCGAGCTTGGTTTTGAAATGAGTATTGCTCATGAAAGTGTCTTGAGGATTGATGCTGTTCCGGAAGGATTGAAAGAAACACAGGTGATGAAATTCCTTGAAAATCTTTTTGAAATCCTGGAATACAAAACAGAGGAAGAATTTTTACAATTCTATCAGAATCAATGGAATAAGATGCATTCTAAGTCCAGATTTGATTTTATTTATAAAAAAGATGCGGAACAGTTAATTAAAGATTTCACAGCATTAGGTTTCCCGGAATTTTTACCGAACGGAAAAAGATGTTTCTTTGAAGTTCCGTTTAATGATTTTAAAAACAAATTTTAAAAATGTTTAATAGTATACCACCGATAACCAGAAATATTATCATTATAAATGTTATTGTTTATATAGTTGCTAATATTTTGTTCAAAAATCAGTTTATAGGGTACTTGGCTGCTTTTTATCCATTTTCTCCATTTTTCAAATCATGGCAGATTATTACCCATATGTTTATGCATGGGAGTATTATGCATATTTTATTTAATATGTTGACATTGTGGAGCTTTGGGCCTATTTTAGAACAAACTTTGGGAGAAAGAAAATATCTGATCCTATATTTTGTAAGTGGATTGGGTGCTTTTTTTCTATTCAATCTTTGGAATTTTGTTGAAGTTCAGCAAATTTCGAATGAACTGCAGAATCTCGGATTTAATGTTAATGCCTATTTATCTGGAGCAAAAGTAAACTTAATAGGGACATCAGAATCTATCATTCAACAAAAAAGCTTGGTAGAAAATTTGGATAATATTATGAAAACCCCGATGGTAGGAGCTTCCGGGGCTATTTTTGGGGTAGTAGCAGCTTTTGCAACCCTTTATCCGGATTCAAAAATCGCGATGATGTTTATTCCGATTCCTATGAAAGTAAAATATCTGATGCCTATTGTGATTTTAGTTTCTATATGGCTCGGAATTTCAGGAAACGGAGGGGGTATCGCACACCTTGCCCACGTTGGTGGAGCTTTGGTAGGCTGGCTGCTTGCGAGGAATTGGAAAAAGCATTTATATAGATTTAATTAAAAGCTTGTGAAAATTCTCCGCCTCATTCTTTTAATAGCACATGTAGGAATACTTCTTCTTTTAGTCGGAATGTTGCTGAATGCCTATGTTCCGCCGAAGGTTTTTCCTTGGTTTAATTTATTATCATTAGGATTTCCTTTTTTAATCATTTCCTATGTTATCCTGACAATTTTCTGGATTATAAGCTGGAAGAAGAGAGCTTTTGTTTTCTTTTTTCTCGGTCTGTTGTTTTTTAACCCTGTCTTAAGATGGGTAAATTTTTCTGGAAATAAATCTTCGGACAAATCGGATAATGACATAAAAGTGGTTTCTTTTAATGCAAGAAACGGAACATTTGGAGTGAAAAAAGTTGAATCATTTGTGAATAACCAGAATGCAGATGTTGTTTTTTTACAGGAATATGGAGGAAATAAGGAATATCATTTTGAAAATTTAAAAGGTACGCCTCAAACTCCGATCATTGCAACCTTTTCCAAACATAAAAGTATTGATCATAAGGAGTTGATAAAGAGTGATTACGAATACAATAATGCCTATGCAACTCAAACAGATATTGAAATAAAAGGAAAAACATACCGCTTCATCAACCTGTATCTTCAGCCTTATAAATTTGAGAAAAGTATGGTAAAGCTGAACGGTTCCAGTGATGAAGATGAAAAAAAGGTAAAAAATATCATTAAAAGATTAATTCCTACTTTTAAAATGCATCAGGAGCAGATCGTTGAGGTACGTAAGGCAATAGAAAACTCTCCGTATCCGGTCATTCTTGCCGGAGATTTCAATTCTGTGCCCAATTCCTATGAGTATTATCACTTGTTGGATGGTCTTCAGGATGCCTTTGTAGAAGCCGGAAACGGAAGTGCGACCAGCTTTCATGATTATAAACTTCCAATCAGGATCGACTATATTTTTACGTCAAAATCGATATCACCGATAAGCTATAAAGTAGATCGCTCAGTGAAAATTTCAGACCATTATCCGATAATTGCTACATTTAATATAAGCAAATAATCATAAAAACAGTTAAATTTTAATCGTTGGTAGGGTTTTTGATAAAAATCATGCGTACCATTAGAGACTGTTTTCATGAAGCTTCGCCAAATACTGCTATTTGCCCATCTTACTGTTGTTGTTTTACTCCTCTGTACTTTAGGAAATGCTTGGATACCTCCTAATTTTGTTGGAAATCTTAACCTTCTGTCATTGGGATTTCCCTATCTGATGGTTTTACATGTTTTATTGACGCTGATTTGGTTTTTTAAAAGAAAAAAAATTGCCATTGCTTTTGTTTTAGGCTCTTTTTTATTTTATAATCCTGTAAGAAGATGGATCAACTTTTCTCCTAAAACAGAAAATTTAAAATCGATACGAGATATTAAAGTATTAACTTTTAATGTTAAATATGGGGATTTTGGCTGGGATAAGGTCAAAAAATATATTCATGATCAGGATGCTGATATTATCCTCGTTCAGGAAAGAGATACGAATCGTGCACTGAGACAGGATCTTGTAAAATATCCTTCGGTAATTTTAAAGACCAAACATAAAATAGTAAGACAACAGGAGCTTATTACAGACAAATCCAGAGGCAATTCTTTTTATGCAGATGTTGATATTAACGGAAAAATCATACGAATCGTCAATGTTTATCTGGAGCCTTTCAGGTTGCACAAATCAATGCTTCAGTTTGATGGTTTTAAGAAGGAGGGAGATAAAATCAGTACGCTTTTGGCGCATATGATTCCGACTTTTAAAGCACATGAAGATCAGATTAAAAAAATCAGGAAAGTGATTGATCTTTCCCCTTATCCGGTGATTTTGGCGGGAGATTTTAATTCTGTTCCGAATTCTTATGAATATTACAGCCTCGGGAAAGATCTTCAGGATGCCTTTCTAGCGGCAGGAAACGGGAGTTCTTCAAGTTTTCATGATTATAAAGTCCCTTTGAGGATTGACTATATTTTCAGTTCAAAAACCATTATTCCATTAAGCTATAAAGTAGACAATTCTGTACAATTATCAGATCACTATCCTGTAATTGCAGAATTTCTATTAAATTAGTTCCATGAAAAATTTACTTTTTGCAGCCTTTATTTTTTTAGGGTTACTAATTTCCTGTTCCAAAAAAGAACCGGCAGATTTGTATCCTATAGATAATGCAAGAGCTAATTATGATACGGCAGCTGTAGATTCTTTTTCAGCGGGAGCGACCTCTATTGATGTTGTCCGCCAGATCAGAATGTCTTCTCAACAATATCAGGACTCTGTAAAAGAAGCATTAAGACTTCAGGAAGAAGAGAAAAAACTGAAGGAAGAGCTGGAAAAAGAAAATAAAAAGAAAGCGGAGGAAGAAAAGAAAAAGACTACTGAGGAGAAAAAGACGACTGAGACTCCGGCAGCAGCCGATACAAAAACAGAATAATATTTTACATGAAATAACGTTTTTAAAAAAATATAAAAAGTATGAAAAAAAACATTTTATCAGCATTAATGATTGCAGCTTTGGTTGTATCATGTACAAAATCAACTACAAAAACAGAGAAAGTTGAAAACCCGGATGGATCTGTAACGACAACGACAACTACCGTTTCTGAAAACGGAGTAGGTGTTGACACTTCTAAAATTAACAAAACTAAAGAAGAAGTTGCAACTAAAGTAGATGAGGCCGGAAATAAAATAGACGAGGCCGCAGAAAAAGCGAAAAACCAGATTGATGCCACTGCAGACAAAACGAAAGAAGATCTTCACAAAGCAGGACAGGACATCAAAGCAGAAGCCAATAAAGTAGGCAAGGATGTAAAAGATGCCGCTGCAAAAGGAGCTTCAAAGGTAGAAGAAGGAGCAAAAAAATTGAAGGAAGATTTAAGCAAATAAAAAAGAACCGCAGAACTTACTGCGGTTTTTTATTTTTATCAAAGAATTGTTTTTAGCTAAATTTTAAAGAGCTATTCAGTTCCAGTAAAGGGTCAATATATTCTCTGTCGTTGCTCAGTCGCGGGACTTTATTCTGTCCGCCGAGTTTTCCCTTAGATTCCAGCCAATGATAGAATAGTTTTTCTTTGGCGATATGCACAATCGGACGTTTCAGGGTCATATTGTTATAGCGTTTGGCTTCGTAATCGGAATTCACAGCTTTTAAATGCTGATCAAAAATATCAATAAAACGGTCTAGATCGTCTGGTTTTTTACAAAATTCGAAAATCCATTCATGAGCACCTCCTTCATTTTCTTTCATGAAAACCGGGGCCCCTGTGAAGTCTGAGACGGATGCATTGGTTTCTTCACAAGCCTTGGAAAGGGCAGATTCTACATTGGTAATCATCAGCTCTTCTCCAAAAGCATTGATATAATGTTTTGTCCTTCCCGTAATTTTTATTCTGAAGGGATTGGTTGAGGTAAAAACAACCGTATCACCTATTAAATATCTCCATAAACCGCCATTGGTGGTAATGATCATGGCATAATTTTTTCCGACTTCCACATCTTCCACGCTCAAAACCTTGGGATTTGAAAAGTGGAACTGATCCATCGGGATAAATTCGTAGAAAATACCGTAATCGAGCATCAGTAACATTTCATCACTATTCGATCTATCCTGAATGCCAAAAAAGCCTTCAGAAGCATTGTAAATCTCATAATAATTAATGTTTTTGCCAATGATCTGCTTATACTGATCTCTGTAAGGTTTGAAACTGATGCCGCCATGAAAGAAAACCTCCAGATTAGGCCATAATTCTGAAATATTTTTAGCATCGGTTTCTTTTAAAACCCTCTGTAAAAGAACCATCATCCAGCTCGGAACTCCGAGAATACTTCCGACATCTTCATTTTTAACTTCGGAAACGATGGCTCTCAGCTTACTTTCCCATTCGCCCATCAATGAAACCTTCTTACTCGGCGTCGTGGTGATTTCTACCCAGAAAGGAAGATTATCAATTAGAATTGCAGAAAGGTCTCCAAATTTTGTATTAAAATCTGCATACAACTCCGAGCTTCCGCCGAGACGTAAGTTTTTATTGGTAAATAGTTGATTTTCAGGATGGTTATTAGCGTAGATGGAAACCATGTCTTTTCCTGCTTTCATATGGCAGTACTCAAGACTTTCATCGGAAATCGGGATAAATTTGCTTTTGGCATTGGTGGTTCCGGAAGATTTTGCAAAATGCTTGATATATCCCGGCCAACTCACATCTTTGTGCCCCTGTCTCGCTTTTTCAATGTAAGGTTCCATATCTTCGTACGTAACGACCGGAACTTTATTTTTAAAGTCCTGATAACTTGAAATTGAGTTAAAGCCGTACTTCTTGCCGTATTCTGTATCCTCGGCATGAAATAGCTGGGAAAATAATATACCCTTCTGTGTTTCAATGGGATGATCCATGAAATTCTGAATCTGATCTATCCGTTGGCGGATAAACCAGTTAACCACAGTATTGAAAAGTGCTTTCGTTGCCATTTCAACAAATATAATAATAATTGGATTTTCAAAGAATTTTTTATGGTATTAAATAAAAATTAAACCTCTTTTTTAGCCTATTGATTTAAATTATTTGTATTGAAGTTCTATATTTATTTTTAAATGCAAAGATTTAATTTTAAATAAAAAATATTCAAGTAAGCGAAGGTGTATCAATAAGTTGATTGATGAAGCTGTATTTTCAAGCTTCGTGGAGCAAATTATTTGCCTTTGCTTACTAAATTAAAAGCTTTTTAAATTAATCTTTGCGTTTAATTTTATCTCGCAGATTTAAGCTTAATAAACAAAAAAACCGCTACAAAAATGTAACGGTTTTATATTTAGGCTTATTGTTTCCTAGCAATACTCATCGTAAGCAGCCTGAAGGTTTGCTGCGATAGCTCCTGCAGGATTTCCTTCGATGTGGTGTCTCTCAAGCATATGAACCAATTCTCCGTCTTTGAAAAGAGCCACACAAGGAGAGCTTGGAGGGAATGGTGCCAAATGCTTTCTCGCTTCAACTACTGCTTCAGTATCATATCCTGCAAAAACAGTTGTTAAATGATCAGGTTTTTTATCGCCTGTCAAAGAATAAACAACTCCCGGTCTAGCTGCACCAGCAGCACATCCGCATACGGAATTGATTACTAAAAGCGTCGTTCCCGACTGTTTTAATGCTTCTTCTACCTGAGCCGGAGAAGTTAAGTCTTCGAAACCTTTATCTGTAAGTTCAGCCTTCATAGGCATTACTAAATCTGTTGGATACATATTTTTGTTTTTTAATCAGCTACAAATTTAAGCAATTCTTTACTTTTCTTCAATATATAAAAACTATCAGTACTTTTGGTAAATAAAATGCGTTGGGTGATAATTATTTAATAAAATATTGTTTTTTATAAATTTATTTTGTTAATATTCAAATATTTTTATTAAATTTGAAATGATTCTGAAAACAAACAACCATGAAAAAACATTTACCCTCTTCCCTCAACCACAATGAAGTGTTCAATTCTGTGTGAGACGAAGGAGATCAATTAAATTTACAAAATAAAATGAAGCCCGAAACGAAAGTCTCGGGCTTCTTTAATCAAATCGATATGCAAAGGTTGAATATCCTTATAGAATGGTTGATAGTTTTTTATTGCTTGCTGATGGTTAAAAACGAGCAACTAGCAATAGGCAACCAGCAACTATGAAAGTAACTTTTTTGCCATCTCGGAAATACTTTTTCCGTCGGATTTTCCGGCTAATGTTTTTGAAGCTATTCCCATTACCTTTCCTAAATCTTTCATAGATTCGGCGCCGGTTTTAGCGATAATATTTTTCATTTCCGCTTCCAGTTCTTCTGGAGAAAGCTGTTTTGGTAAGAATTGTTCAATGACTTTCATCTGGGCTTCTTCCACTTCAGCAAGGTCGTTTCTTCCCTGAGCGGCAAACTGATCGTAAGAATCTTTACGCTGTTTTACCATTCTCTGAAGAATAGCAATTTCCTGTTCAGCTGATACGTCTGCACCTTTGGCTTCGGTTTTCAGCAATAATATTTGAGATTTTACAGCACGAAGAGAATCCAAAGCAACTTTGTCTTTAGCTTTCATGGCTGTTTTTATAGCTTCGTTGATGGTATTTTCTAAACTCATGGTTTGGGCTTTTGGCTTAGGCAATAAGCAGTAGGCTTTGTAATTAGGCTGATAAAGCCTATAGCTTACTGCTTATCGCTTATAGTAATTAATCTACGTCTTTATTCAAAAATCTGTTTTCTCTGATCTGCATAGAACCGTTGTTATCAGACAAATACGTGTTGATATTCTGGCCTGAAGCATTGTTTCCGTCAATAGAAATATTCTTTCTTTTGAAGGCAGGAACAGATTCAAATTCGCTTGAGCTGTCAAAGCTCTGATAACGAGAATTGAACTCTTTTAATTTATTTCTTCTTTCGATCACTCTGTCCTGATCCACTGTTTTATTCACAAAAGTGAATTCTGATTCAGAGGTTTTTGGAGTTTCGGTTTCCGTTTTGTTTTCAACAATCGGCTGTGTTTCAGCCTTTGGTTCTTCTTTCAGATTTTGAAAGAAATGCTCAACCTTCTGAAGAGGCTCTTCTGTAAGTTGATTCACTGTATTGGTTGAAGTAAATTCAGCTTTTGGCTGCCCCGGATCAGACTTTGGTTCGTTACTGATCGGTTCATTCACAAAGAAGCTGAATTCCACAGGTTTTTCCTGTGAAAATGAGTTGGTGAAAGAATTCGTTTGAGGCTCCTCTTTTTTTTGTTCAAAATCAAATCTGAAAGACTCGATTTCCAGATCATTCGGATCTTCTCCTTCATCGTCAAGAGAGAACAGATTGAATGACTGCTCCTGAGACTCGTCTTCATTTCTCCAGCTCTGTGCAGGGTTGTCCAACGTATCTTCTTCTTTATCAAAGAATTTAATTTCCGTTTTTACTTCTTCCTCTTCAATAATCATTTTTTTTTCAGCAGGCGAAGAACCAAACTG
The DNA here is from genome assembly GCA_965651845.1 of uncultured Chryseobacterium sp. Classification (GTDB taxonomy): domain Bacteria; phylum Bacteroidota; class Bacteroidia; order Flavobacteriales; family Weeksellaceae; genus Chryseobacterium. Next base: position 12,236 of record CBFGVN010000030.1, read on the forward strand.
TGGTTTTTCATTCTCTTCGTCATCTAACCTGAAAAGATTTTTTCCTCCAAAATCATGAGACGGCTCTGTATGAGCTTCTCTTTCATCTCTTGTTTTAAAAGGAGATTCTTTCGGATAATCAAAGCTATCATTTAAGCTGATTTTGATTTTTTCCGTAGGGCCTGAAAACTTTTTATTATCATTAGAAAAACCTGTAGCGATAACAAGAACGCTCACAGAATCTCCCAATTCTTCATCGGAACCCACCCCGAAAATAATATCGGCCGTGTTTCCTGCTTCTTTCTGGATATGATCCATAATCACCCCGATTTCATCCATGGTAACTTCTTCCGCACCACTTCTGATCAATAATAGAACGTTTTTCGCTCCTGTAATTTTATTGTCATTCAATAATGGGGAATCCAATGCTTTTTTCACGGCTTCTTCGGCTTTATTTTCACCTGAAGCAACACCTGTAGACATCAATGCTGTTCCTGAATTCTGAAGCACAGATTTAGCATCTCTAAAGTCGATATTTACATCGAAGTAACCTGTAATAACTTCCGCCATTCCTTTTGCAGCGTTCGTTAAAACTTCATCGGCTTTTGAGAATCCCTGTTTGAATCCAAGATTTCCGAATTGTTGTCTTAATTTATCATTGTTGATGACAATTAATGAATCAACATTGTTTCTTAATTTATCAAGACCATTTTCAGCCTGTTCCAGTCTTCTTTTACCTTCGAAGCTGAACGGAACCGTAACGATACCTACCGTTAAAATTCCCATGTCTTTTGCAACCTTGGCAATTACGGGAGCTGCACCAGTTCCTGTACCACCACCCATTCCGGCTGTGATGAAAACCATTTTGGTATTTTGCCCCATTGCGGCCTTGATGTCTTCGATACTTTCGATCGCCGATTTTTCTCCTACTTCAGGATCTGCACCGGCGCCAAGACCTTCTGTGATCGTTGTTCCCAGCTGTACTTTGTTGGCAACCGGATTATTATCTAAAGTTTGGGCGTCTGTATTACAAATCACGAAATCTACGCCGTGGATACCTTTTTCATACATGTGTTTCAGCGCGTTGTTTCCGCCGCCGCCAACACCGATTACTTTTATTATTGATGAATTTCCTTTTGGTAAATCAAATGAAAACCCCTGAGTTCCTAAATTTTCCATAACTATACTTTTTATAATTATAATTGATAACTGATTAATGATAATTGATAAGGAAAAGATCATTTATCGCTTATCATTCATCATTTATAATTTACTCTACTTCTTCAAAGAATTTTTTTACTTTTTCCATCAGCGACTGACCGAAAGTCAGTTTTGCTGCTCTTTTATTTTCTTGCTGCTGTTCTGAAAGCTCTTGCTGTTGAATGGTTTCTGTCTGCTGAACAGGTTGCTGTAACGTTTCTGCCGGTGCCGAAGTTGTTTCAGCTTTTGGCTGAGCCTGCTCCTGAACGGCTTCTTCTACAACAATATTCTGTTTTTTATCCCTGATTTTTAAACTTTCCATTAATAATCCAATAGAAGTTGCAAATTCGGGACCTTTCAGGTATTGGTTTTTGTCGTTAGCAATATATTCGTTGGCAAAACCGATTCTGCTGTCGAAACCAGTTGTATAATTGGCCAGTTGTCGAAGGTGTTTTAAGTTTGAGCCACCGCCTGTAAGCACAATTCCTGCAATCAGTTTTTTCTTTTGTTCGAAAGCGCCGTAAGCCTTTAATTCTGTATTTACCATTTCTAAAATTTCTTCAACTCTTGCATTGATAATCTGTGCTAAAGTTTTTAACGAAATTTCTTTATCCGGTCTTCCATGAAGCCCGGGAATGGTTACATAAGTACTGTCTTTTTCCAACTCAGGAACTGCAGAACCAAATTTAACTTTTAATTGCTCGGCATGCTTTTCGATGATTGAACAGCCTTCTTTAATATCTTCCGTAATAATCCCGCCTCCGTAAGGAATGACACAAGTGTGACGGATAATATTGTCTTTAAAGATTGCAATATCCGTCGTTCCGCCACCGATGTCTACGATGGCTACACCTGCTTCTTTTTCTTCTTTTGTAAGAACAGCTTCTGATGAGGCCAAAGGTTCCAACGTAAGGGCTTCCATTTCCAATCCTGCTTCACGAACGCATCTTGCAATGTTCCGGATGCTTCCCATCTGCCCAACTACAACGTGGAAATTAGCTTCTAAACGTTTTCCGTGCATCCCGATCGGCTCCTGAATTTCGCCTTCGGAATCCACTTTATATTCTTGAGGAAGGACATGGATAATTTCTTCACCAGGAAGCATTACCAGTTTTTTCACCTGATCCTTCAATGCTTCAATGTCATCATCTGTAATGAATTTATCCGGATGTTCACGCATAATATAATCGGAGTGCTGCAGAGAACGGATGTGTTTTCCTGCAATCCCAACCGTTACTTTACGGATAGGAACTCCTGCGCTGGACTGTGCTTCAGACACAGCAGCTTTGATTGAATTAATGGTTTGCGAAATATTATTCACAATACCTTTGTGAACACCAAGACTCTTAGCCTTCCCGACACCGAGAACTTCAATTTTCCCGTGTGCATTCCTCCTTCCGACAATCGCGACAATCTTTGTTGTCCCGATGTCCAGACCTACTGAATACTCTTGATTTTCCATTGTTTATACCGATTTGATTTTTCTTATTATTAGGATTTCATCATCCCTGTCTTGTCATTCTTTTGACTCTTATTCTATTTTTACTTTTGCTTTTGTCTTCGGCTTTGCGGCCGTTGGTTTCTTCTCTGTTTTCTTGGTTTCCTTTGGTTTTGTGGCCGTTTTTGGCTTTGTGCTTTCCTTCGGTTTTGATGAAGTAGAGGAAGATTTTTTAGTTTCTTTCTTTACTACGGTCTTTGGCTTGATCTCTGTTGTTTTCTTAATTGTAGCAGGAGCAGGGACTTTTGCCAGTTCTTTATTTCCTGCTTTTAAAATACTGTCGTTTTCTTTATAATAGGGATTCAAAGTTGTCACAATCTGGTTCTGATATTTCACAGAAACCATATTGTACTTCTGAGGATCCTGATAGACAAGGTATTTCTCAACAAAAGTTTTAAAACCTTTTACCTTAAAATCAATATGATCTAAATCTCCGATTTCAACTCTGTAATTTCCTTCACTTGTCAGAAGATTGTAGTCATCATTATTATCTTTTGAAATTCCGATAAAATATTTTTTACTGAAATCATCTTTGTCGATTTTCTCAACCAATTCTGCCAGCTTTTGATATTCGCTTTTCTTTACATTTCCTGTCACAAGCATACATGGATGCGAATATGTTTTTGAAATCGGGAATTCGATTCCTTTTTCGTCCACATAAAAGTCCTTTCCGTCTTTATTTAATCTGAAAACAGGGACTCTCTGTTTAATGTCTAAGTTTAATTTTCCATTAAGATTTAAATAAACATTTGCACTGTCAACGGCCGGAAGATCATTAATTTTTTTCTCCAAAGCCGGAATATTCAGGTCGCCAACTTTTCCGGACGGGTTTTCTTTTTTTACAATTTCACGGATATCTTTTTCATCAATAAAATATACCGGAGTTTTCTCGTTCATTTTTACAGAAATTTTATTGTCCGTAATCTTCTGACCGCTGAATTTCTTCAAAGAGAAGCTCAGCAGGAATCCTAGAATGATTACTGTGATGGCAATTTTTAATATTCTGTATTTATTTTTCATTTTTATATTTAACGCTATGAGCGCAAGGTTTTTCTTTAAATGTTTACTTTATATTTTTCGTTCGCAAAGGCGTTTCACTCAGCAAATGATAGCTGAAAATATCTTTGCAATTTTTATTATAATTTGTTTACTGCTCTTTTTACTCCATCTTTAAATAAGGTGGAATGAAAGTTTAAAATCATTCCCAATTTCATTTCGGTGACTCTTAAATAATTAAGAAGCTGAAAGAAATGGTATTTATTAATTTCAGGAACAGCTTTTATTTCTATAATTACTTTATTTTCAATTAATAAATCAACTCTAAATGCCTTCTCAATTATCAAACCTTCATAATTGACACTAATGCCTTTTTGACTTTCAACATTAAGACCACAATTTTTCAATTCATGAATTAAGCATTGCTCATAAACATTTTCATAAAGCCCAATTCCAAGTTTACGATGCACTTTCATCCCTGCATCAAAAACTATATTTGATATTTCATTTTCTGTCATTTGTGTGTTTTTAATTTACTCTGAAATGATATTTTTCAGCTATCATTTGCTGAGTGAAACGCCTTTGCGAACGAAATTGATTTGTTTTCAAAAAATTTCCCTGCGCTCATAGCGTTAATTTTATTTAGCTAATTTTTCTCCATCCACTCACAAATAGGGTCATACAGTGTATCAATATTTCCCGCGCCTACCGTAAGAAGGATGTCAAAATCTTTTTCTTTTATCTTATTGAAAGCTTCGCCTAATGTTGAAACTTCCTTTTTATCTAATGTTATTTTTTCCAATAACCAGTTTGAAGTAATTCCTTCAAAATTTTCCTGGAGTTCTCTTGCCGGATAAATATCAAGCAAAATCAATTCATCAGCTTTGCTTAAACTTTC
>CBFGVN010000031.1:0-16776 GCA_965651845.1 uncultured Chryseobacterium sp.
TAAACACTATAGATGTTTTTTCCTTAAACATTTTTTATAATTTTAGGATTATATATTTTCTAAACATCTTCTACATTTATAAAAGGAATAACCATATGGGCGTTGTAGAAACTTCAATATATGGAAAGCTCTTCAAATAGGATCACTAGATAATGATTAACACTTTGAAGCCAAAAAAAACAATAAATTATTTTCGCATTATTAAAAGATTTCAAGAACTAATGAGTTATAAGTATCAAGCTGTACATGACTTCCCAATTTGTAAAAATGCAGGGGATCACTAGATACATTTAAAAAAACCACAGAATCCCAATTATCATTATAGATGTATAAATCTTTCCAAACATTCCAATCTGAAGATGTCCATGAAATACCTAAGGGTGCGGATGCCTGATTAGAGGAACTCCACAGCATTTGGCTTCCCGTAATACTTACAGGTGCAATGGGAGCATCTAGGAGCCTTGCCTGTATAGAATAATTTGTTGCCGTTGCTTTTATCAGTCTCCATTCGAAGGACGTAGTTTTTAAGATTTGGGATGCATTTGTCGTTGGCCCATTGTATATAAGCTTGTTGACTTTAAGATTTGCTGAGGATATATTATAATATTCATATCTCTCCCACTGAGGAGCTGTATTATTTCCCATATTAATATACAATCCGGGACCATTGATTGCAGAGGATAGATTAAACACTATTAAACCATTAGCAGGATTCAATATTGTGGATGCATCCGTTGAAGATAATAAAGATACCCTCGGAAACAACACTCCTTTATTACTGCTTTCAACATGGAGCACTGCAGAGGGATCCGGATTGGAAGTATTTATTCCCACTTGTCCCATCAATATTGCATTGTTACATATTGACAAAATAAGCATGTATATGATTTCTATTCTTTTCATAAGTATAGGAGATTAAAATTGCTCGATTAATAATGAATTATAAGAATCTGTAACTGTAAATACATTTACTCTAAACAGTTTATCTGTATTCTGAATACCAAAATAAAATAATCCTTGTACCCCAGATCCAAACGTATAGATATTCTGCCAGACATCCCAATTAGCCGATGTCCAAACAAAGCTGGGCAATAGGCTCACTCCTGCTGTTCCTGCACTACCTAGCCAACCTAAAAGAGATGTTGCGGTAGTAATAATATTCTGTGCCGGGATAGCTTTTAATCTGGCCTGGAGCCTATAGGATGTCCCATTAGATATTAATCTCCATTGAAAAGTATCAGAGCTTAATATTTTCACAGGATCAGTCGTAGTTCCTATATATATCATAGTCGAGATAAATCTTGACAATGTTTCAGATTGCACTGTTTTCAAACCCTGCCATAGCGGAGAAGATGATGTTCCTTCATTCACATAGATTCCTTCACCTATCAATCCGTTTGTATTAAATACCACCAATCCCCTAGCTGGAGAGAGAATTGTACTATTGTCTGTAATAGAAGTAAGATGTACTTTAGGTAGTAATACTCCTTTATTTGTAGTGGTTGCATTGGCTGTAATGTCAAGTAGAGAGGAGCTGTCCGGGGCATTATTATTAACCCCAACCTGACCCATAACAGAGGAGCTCAGAAGGACAGCTAAAAAAACAATCCATTTATTTTTCATGATATCTTAAAGTTTTTTGTTTAATAAATTTCGACGATAAGAGAATTAAAACTATTTCTAGTAACAAAACTGCTTATTTTATAAAACTTGTTTGAAACAGATACTTTTAGATAAAAAAAGTGACTGGCTCCATCAAACATATAATCTATTTGTTTCCAAACCGACCAGTCAGAACTTCCCCATGTCTGGGAAACCGGTGTCATTCCTGGTGCTCCTGTTACCCATCCCAATCTATTCCCGTATATTGTAACCGCAAAAGAAGGAGATTGCACCAATCTAGCTTCCAAATAGTTATGAGGCGCAGCCGCATAATTATATCTAAATTCAAAACCTCCAATTTGAAGTATTTGTGATGGATCAATTGTGGAACCGAAATACACTTTTTTTCCTATTTTAACTTCATCATTTGGTATTAATGACTGCCATAATGGAGAAATTGCTGTACCGATGTTTATAGCTAATCCCTCTCTTAATCCACTAGCACTTCCGTTACTGTTATAAACAATTAAACTTTGTGCGGGATTGGCTATTGTCATTGCGTCTGTCTGAGATTGCAGGTTTATTTTTGGAGGTAAAAACCCACCTGCTTTTCCTGCTTTATAAGTCATTTCAACAGCCGCTGAAGGATCTGGTGTGATGGTATTAATACCCACCTGCCCTTGAAAAAAAGAGGTTGAAATGATCAATACAAATAAATTAATGTTTTTCATAGTTCGAGTTTTAGTTTGACAACTATTTCATGTTGATATTATTTTCTGAATCTGCCACGTTTATTAATCCAGGTATAAAGAGTAGCCTTTGGGATCATATATTCCTCGATGATCTGACGCTCAGTTTTTTCACCTGTCTTGACTTGTTCTACTATAAATTCTACCATTTCTTTTGTGTATGCATTTTTCCTAAACCGAGGAAGTGAAGAGGCAATATTTCTATATTCCTTTCGTGTTCCGTCCGGATCCAAAACCAGATGTTGTGAATAAAGCTTGAAGAAATCATACTCTAGAAGTTTACCCCATTTGAGTAGAATTTCTGTATCAAGGCTTTTACTCGTATACATTTTTTCAATCTCCATTACAGAAAGATTAAAAAAATTACAAATACGGGGCATTTCTATTCCCAAATCCATAACACGGCTCTCAATGGAAGAACCTATATTGATATCTTTTAAATCCATTTTTTTATATTTTTGTATTATATGAGGCTCTACAACCTTGTTTAATTATTTTAAAAACATGTGATAAAGTATGCTTCCACAGATTTTAATTGTTAGACATCTATAAAAAAATCTCTTTCCTGACAGACATACTGGTTATCAAGCTCAGATCAATCTTTTGATCCTTAGAGCTAAGGTTCGACATTTCCCTATCTAGCAAAGTAGTGTTGATAATTTTCTTTAGATCATCTTGTACATCCAGTAATATTTACTGTCTTTGTTATCAGTATTTTCTTATTCGTCCAGAGTCTGCACTGAGATCCAACAAAAAATTATAAATTATAAGGACATCTCAAAATAATCTTTATCTAAGATGTTCTAGGATCTCTATCAATAGATAGAGAACTGTCGACAATCCTGTTTTTAGCCACCCTCAAATCCGGAAAATCTGGTTTTCAAAGAAGTTTTACATTCTTGAGCCTGTAAAATCAAGCCGTCTTTTTTCTCTGAAACATAAAAACTTCTTGTTTTGTCGGGGTTTATTAAAGGTATCTTTACTTACCGTAGCATATAATAAACCAGCACTTTCCCTGTTAGACATAATATTTCTTCTTTAAAAAAACGGACACGACCCTTCCTTCATCAAAAACAATTATCAGTATGATATGTCTTCCAAACCAGTTCTTCTTCAGCTCGTAGCTCCATTCTTGGTTATGGTAATAATTAAACTCCTGTCCCAATTCTGCAATTACTTCTTTGCGGGACTTACCAATTAGATATTCATGGGCTGTATGTTCCATATTAAACGTTTTTGGTGTTATACTTTTTTAAATAATACTTTTAGTCATTTTTTGATAAGCATATTTTGTTTTTAAAAATTTTCTGTTAAAAAACAATGGTTACCAAATAATTTAAGAGATAAGTAAATAACCAGAGCTGCAAATTTACCATCCGATATACTTTTCTTCCTTTGTCACAACTTTTGATCTCCTCCGGGTAATATAGCTTTCCACATAGTAGTCAGCCACTTTTCCATCTAAAAAAAATAAATGGAGTTTTTTAGAAAACAGTCCGAATATAGACCGATGTAGGGTATAGATCCATTCATCGGCATCAGCATAATTGGGTTTACCACAAATTCGTTCAATTTCTATATAACTCATGGATCTGAGTTCAATGGTTTGGATAAGCAATTGCATATCTTTTAAAGTTAAAGGCATAATATTTTTTTATAAATCATTTGTTAATCTTATTTATTTTTTTTACAATATCTGTCACCCCGGTTAAAAAATAACCGGCATACAAAGCAATAGGTGATGGTATTCATTAGGAGCTCATTCTCCCCCTATCGCAAGTCTGGTTTTAAAGGTGAAGCATTCTTTTGTATCATTAGGACACTTTGATATCCTCTAAAAATGGGTGTTAATGGAATTTCTTTTTTTCATATTAGTAATAATTATTATGGGTGAGTTGATTCCTGCTTTATTGGTTCCAAATGGTTACAGATGCGGAATATTATTCCGCAGTCCGCAACCAAAAAAAATAGAATTATAGAGACCTTAAAATGGCAGTTATTATAATTTCTTTTTCACTTAATTATCTAAGCTTTTTGGTGCATTTTATTATTTATCTTTTTTTGTCCTTTCAAAATGGCTGCAGATGCGGAATTTTATACTCCGCAATCCGCAACCGATGTAAAAAAAAACAACTAGTGGAAATGACTTAACTAGTAATTAGTTACATTTTTTTATCTATTGATCATTTTAATTTTTCTTTCATTTTTTGATTTAGTAAGGTTATGGAAGCGGACTGTTTGTCCGCATTCCATAACCGAAAAAAAAATACTCATGAAGTTTTTTTGCAATTCATATAATCTTCCCTAATAATTGCAGATGGTTTTACTCTTTTTCTGATTTTAATAAACATATTGAAAAGCTATTACCAGAGGAGATACTCTTATGATTTACAGTGAAAAAACAACTTATTGGATATTTATTTTTCTACTAAACCCAATATCACATTTACATGTATATTCTTATATCAGTACAATGATTATCATTGACGATTGCTTATGATCACCCATTCTTTTTATTTGATAGGTTTGATTTTTTGTTTTTCTTTAAATGATCCAAAACTTCTCCTAATACAGCCGTTCGCAAAAGGATTTTCCCGCCATGATCTATAAGTACAATCGTAGGGGTTCCTGCAACGCCATAATTTTTAAAGTTTAGTCCTTTGAATCCTTCATAATCACAATACGTATCTTTCCATGGGAAATCTTTAGCTTTATCTTTGAATACTTTTTCATCCTCATCTGCCGATATAGAAATGATGCGTACTCCTTTTGACTTTATGTTTTCATAATTTCCCGGTATTTCCTTTAGCAGATTTTCACAGGGACCACATCCTGACTCGTAAAATATCAGAAGTGTTTTATTGTATGCTGTTCCTGCCAAGTCGTTGCTTTTTAAAATATTTTTCTGCTCCTTGGTATCCTTATTTTTACCTCCTTCTGAGAGGATAAGATCGGGAGCCTGGGTACCTACAGTTCCTTTCATGTAAGCCGCTAATGATCCTTCATAATTGGTTATCTTACCCGAAGAAATGACCAAAGGGGCTATATTGCTTATAAGAGCATCTTTCCCTTGTTGGGTAAGAAAGTAAGCTGTCCTTCCTGCAAAATCAGTATACAGCTTCGAATCTTTTATTTTTTTATTAATCTTTGCAAAATCATTTATAAAAGCAGAAGGATCCTTAAGCACCTGAGTATGGATACTTACCCATGAAGAAATTATTTCAGTCCAATGTCCTGAAGTATACAGTGCCTCCCAGTCTAGTTCCTGAGCAATATACTCAGCGATATTCCGGGCTTCTTTTTCTTGCGAATCCAGAAGCTTGGATCCAATTCCCTGGGTAATATTGACAATACGAATGAATTGAGTCGTATAATCAGAATTACGCTGAAGGATATCCTGAAAAGCCTGATAATTTTTCACCTGCTTTTGATATTCTTTCTCAAAGACAGGATAGTTTTCATCCGTTTTTTCAAACGTTTTTATCACCCGTAGCACCGCATAATACCTATCCAAAATCTTCTGCTGCTTTTGATAAAGCCTGTTTAGCTCTCCTACCTGTGTATTCCCAGTATAGACAATATTTTTTTCGTCAGGTTTAGCCTCCTTACAACTTACCGAAAAATCCTTACCTGGAATCAGCATATCCAGCCCTCCCCCTTCTTGAGTTCCGGTAATCAACCAGCGGCTCATCCCTGTATAAGGAGCATATTCCTTAGGAACCGTGAGGGTAAATGTACCGTCTGTGGGAATAACTCCCTGATAAACGGTCTTTTGTTTATCTCCTTGAAAAATAATAAAATCATATGCCTTTCCCGCAAAATGCGGAAAGTCCATTCGGATATTCTGTGCGCTGCTTATGGCAACACTACCGAAGAAAAAAATAAAAATTACTATTTTATACATATCTCTATTTATCAATTCATTTACAAAGTGGCACTACTGCCGTTCTAAGAACCAGCCATATTAATTAGGTTATTCAATGTTTCTTAAAAACCGGCGGCAAAACCGCCGGTAAGTACTAAAAACTGATGAAAACCATAAATAAATCCCACTATTTATGTTTATTTTATATTTATTCTTTTATACAGCGGACAGAAAATCCAAAAGCACGCACGGGATTACTGTTTGACATAGCTGTTACACTATCACCAGTAGAATCAAAAACCAGACTTGAAGTTGTACTACTATTACTTGTTGTACTCCAATAATCTCCTCGAACTGTCGAAAGGGATTTTGCACCAGCAAGATACTCACGATTGTAGGCAGCAGGCAACATTAGAGCTGATCCGAATTTGATGCCCGCAGTATAACTTCCAGGAGTCCATGTACCGATATCTGTTCTCTGATTATTATCTAATACTCCCTGCCACTGCGCAGCAGTAGGTACACGGTACCCTGCAGGACAAGGATCATTCGCTGTCTTGGATGCATCCAACCAGGAACCGTCAGGTGCAGGCGTGGTATTCCAACCGAAAATTGCCCCAGTATTGGATTGATCCAAAGCCTGGGTTAAAGCCGGTGTTCCCCTTCCCCACTGGTATTTGGCTCCATGTAAACCAGCCACAGGGGTAAGCGGATCGACAATTGTTGTATCTGCCCCAAGATTGTAACACATGAATTCTTTATACTCTGTAGGTGTAATAAAAGCTCCACAAAACGCTGCAACACCACTAACCGGAAAAGAAACATTAAGACACTGTTTCCCTCCTATATTGATATCAAAAAATGCTGTGCCAGCTCCTGAAGGTGTTCCTGTTATTGTATAGGTTAATGTTGTACCATTAAAGTTTCCTGCAATAAGGTTAGCTGTAAGACCTGTAACACCTGTTGATGGAATTAATTGTGCCCCATATGTTGCCCCGTTTCCACCTCCATAGGTCATCGTAAAGGAAACATTCGATGCTGCTACGCCGGCCGTTAATGTACCTACTCTAGCAATATTATTGCAGTCAAGACTTGTAATAGAACCAGAAACGGAAGGAGTATCTTTAATACAGCGAACAGAAAACCCCCATGTTCTAAAAATATTATTTATCGATACATTAGCACCTGATTGTGGCGCTACAAATATTAAATAACCTGCATTTGCTCCATTTGCAGTGCTGCTCCAATAAAATCCTCCATTCGCCGGAGTTCTATAACCATCAGCAGTGTTACGATTACTGGCAGAAAGCAGCATAAGATTTGATCCAAAATTTACGCCTGAATCATAATAAGGAGCTCCACTTAACCACGGGCCTATAAATATTTTTGTATTATTATTTACTATTCCCTGCCACTGTGCAGCAGTAGGCACACGGTAGCCTGCAGGACAGGGATCATTCGCGGTCTTGGATGTATCCGACCAGGAGCCGTCAGGTGCAGGTGTGGTATTCCAGCCAGCAACTGTTCCACTATTAGCCTGATCCTGAGCCTGTATTATAGCTGGCATTGACCTTCCCCATTGATATTTATCTCCGCCTAGACCAGGTGTCGGAGTAAATGGATCAAGGCTTGTATCTGCCCCAAGATTATAACACATGAATTCCTGAAACACTCCCGGAGCAATATTAGCACCACAGGATGATGGAGCACGGCCTACCGTAAAAGGTACATCAGGGCATTGCTGTCCTCCAATATTGATATCAAAAAGTGCCGTACCTGCTCCCGAAGGCGTCCCTATGATCGTATAGGTTAATGTTCCTGTACCATTGGCAAAATTATCCGCAACCAGGACGGCTATAAGGCCTGTTACCCCCTTTGACGGGATTACTTGTGCACTATACACCCCTCCGTTTCCGCCAGTATAAGTCATTGTAAAAGTAGCTCCCGATGCACCTACGCCCGCGGTTAAACTACCTGTTCTAACAATATTCGCATCATTACAATCAAGACTTGTAATACGCCCGGCAATGTTGCAACCTGTTGCCAAAGGTCTCCATGTTCCCCCATTAAGAGGACCCGTTGGACGATCATAGTACCAGAAACCACGGCATAAAGTTCCCTCAGTTGCCCCAACCCCTGCTACTCCGCCATTGTCTACATTGTAGACGATCATCCCATCAAAGAGCGTCGGAAAATTATTAGGATTAGGTGTAACAATACCATTGAAACTGGTAAAACCCGCTAAACGAGTTCTGGGGAATAACAGCCCTTTCCCTACATTTGATGATTGATTAAAACTATCATTTGAGGAAGCATCAATAAAGGCCGAACTATTCTGTACACTGGTATTGGCAGTAGTATTAACAATTCTTATCTGCCCATAAGTATAAATACTGGCTGTAAAACATGCAGCCGCATATAGTATTTTGGTTAATTTACTCATTTTGTTTTCATATTGTTAGTTTTTTTAATATCCCAATACCCCAACCAATGCCTCCTTATAAGCCAAAAACCCTGTCAGTTCAGAGGCAGCGAAACGGGGAACAAGTACACCATCAGCAACGGTCACTGCCGTAGTTCCTATTATATCTAAAGTTGATTTAGGCAAGGCATTACTAATGCCCGCTTGTTCAGGTACTGCAATTGTAAATACTACCATTGCTGCTAAGGTTAATATATTTTTTTTCATTATTCATTATATTTTGTTTCTAAGGATACCGAAAGCATATACATACTAATTGGCTTATCCCTTGATTGTATTTTAATTTTATTTCTCCCTCTTCTTTATCTTGATTTATACATTTTGTTTCTTAAAACCGGCGGCTGTACCGCCGGTAAGTAAAAAAAACAATAAAATCTATAAATAAACAGTTATTATTTATTCCTTAATACCACGAATAATAGCAGCAGAGGTCTTGGTACTGACAACTCCCGTACCTGCTGTTACAAATACCAAGGTGCCAATTTGAGCCAACACGTAAGCATTGTCTTTGTCTGTAAGTTCAGAGACCGTGAAATGGGAAACAATTACACCACAAACAACGGTTCCAACCGTAGCGCCTGTTATATATATCTAAGGTAGATTCAGGCAAAGCTTTATTAATGCCCTCTTGCTCAGGTACTGCAATCGTACCATTGCTGTTAAGGTTAATACATTTTTTATTAATTCATTATATTTTGTTTCTAAGGATGTCCAAAATTATGTACGCTTCCCTACTTATCCCTTGATTATATTTTTAATATTATTTCCCTTCTTCTTTATACATGTCATGTTGATATATACATCCTGTTTATTATTTATTCCTTAATGCAACGAACAGCATTAGCAGTTAAACCAGCATTTACAAAAGCCTCGGAACCAGAATTGGAAGTTACTAAATAATAACAGTGTACAAGAGGAACCATATTAATAGTAGAAATATCCAGATATCCCCATGACGTTCCAGATTGAGAGCTAGTCCAATACTGACTACGACTAGTACTATTAGGTGGTGGTCCGCTGCCATTGCTTGGACTTCGTGATGTTGTAAATGGAAGCATCAAATTCGTTCCGAATTTCAAAGCCGCAGTATAATTTGGTAGTGTGGAAGGTGTTCCCACCACTGTCAAGGCATTATTATCTATTACTCCTTGCCACTGTGCCTGAGTAGGCACACGATAGCCTGTCGGACAGGGATCATTTGCTGTCTTGGTTATGTCCAGCCAAGAACCGTTAGGTGCAGGTGTAGTATTCCAACCGGCAATAGGTCCCATATTAGTCATATCCTCGGTCAGGGTTAAAGCTGGTGTTGCCTTTCCCCATTGGTATTTAAATCCATGAATTTGATATGTCGGAGTGAATGGATTAAAGCTGGTATCTGCTCCCAAGTTATGACACATAAATTCTTTATACACTCCAGGAGCAATATAAGCTCCACACGCAGCAACTGCACTTCCTACCGTAAAAGATACAGAACACTGCGGAGCTCCTCCTATATTGATAACAAAAAGTGCTGAGCCTGCTCCTGAAGGTGTGCCGGTTACCATATAGGTTAGAGTCCCTGTACCATTATTAAAATTATCCGCAACCAGTGTTGCTGTAAGACCTGTTATACCTATTGACGAAACCGACTGTGCACTGTATGCTCCACCGTTTCCACCATTATAAGTCATCGTAAAGGTAACCCCCGATGCTCCCACACCGGCAGTCAGACTACCTGTTCTGACAATATTAGCATCATTACAATCAAGATTGGTAATCGTGCCAGGACAAGGACGGGAAGGTCTCCATGTCCCCCCGTTAAGGGTGCCTGTCGGGTTGTCATAATACCAGAAGCCTCGACATAAGGTACCCTCAGTTTCCCCAACCCCTGCTACTCCGCCATTGTCTACATTGTAAACGATCATTCCATCAAAGAGTGTCGGGAAATTATTAGCACTAGATGTTACAATCCCATTAAAGCTGGTAAAGGTCGTTAAATGAGTCCTGGGATATAAAAGTCCCTTTCCTATATTTATTGATTGATTAAAACTATCATTCGAGGAAGCATCAATAAAGGCCGAACTATTCTGTACACTGGTATTGTTAGGACTATTAACAATTCTGACCTGCCCGGAAGTAGAAATACAGGTTGTAAAACATGCAGCACCATATAATAATTTAGTTAATTTGCTCATCTTGTTTCATATTATTAGTTTTTTTAAAATCCTAGTACCCAGTCCCAAGATCCGGGACCAGTACCCCCTTTGTATACCAAAGCGCCTGAAGACTGCGCAAATACCTGAGCATAAGATGTATTGGCTGGCAATGGACTAATGTCTATTCCATTGGTGCCTATATTAGATACATACACTATTTTCCCCTTAGGAATCCCTGTAGTTGGGAGTGTCAATGTATACCCCGGACTATTGATATTTAATTTTATAAAATTATCACCCGCCACTACAGTATAATTTCCGGTTTGTTCTGATGTAATACCAAAGGGTGCTGTAGAAGAAGAACCTCCTCCAACAGCCAGCCATTTTGAAGCAGTCACATCATAATAGTAAAAACCGGATCCTGTAACAGCAGAAGTCTTGGTACCAGCAACTCCCGTACCTGAAGTTACAAATACCAAGGTGCCATTCTGAGCTGACATATAAGCATTGTCTTTGCCTGTCAGTTCAGCTGCCGTGAAACGGGGAACAAGTACACCGTCAGCAACGGTCGCTGCCGTAGTGCCTGTTATATCTAAGGTAGATTTAGGCGAAGCATTGTTAATGCCCGCTTGTCCAAATATCGTAGTCGTAAATACTATCATTGCTGTTAAGGTTAATACACTTTTTTTCATTATTTCATTATTTTTATTTCTAAGGATATCCAAAAGCATAAGTATACTTTCCAACTTATCTCTTAGTTGTATTTTTAATTTTATTTCTCTTCTTTGTCTTTATCTATACACATTTGTTTCTTAAAATCGGCGGCTGTACCGCCGATAAGATAAATCAGTAAAACTATTAATAGACAAAATTTATTCTTTATATAGGCAAGGCAAAAACTTGAAATACTGACTTCATAGAGTTCTAAATTATTTGAACTTGTGTCGGAACTTTTAATTTGCCTTGCACAATATGAATATTTATATCACCTGTTATAAAAAATAGCATATTATACCACCATTAGCCATATTGCAGACCGGATGACTCCTTGAGAGTTTTTGTATTTCTTTTAGTTCACAGTACTGATAAGATCATCAGGAGTGATATTATTTCATGATTTAGGATTATGTTTTTAAGACCCTGATACCCAGTCCCAAGATCCGTCAGTAGTTCCTCCTAAATATACCAGAGCTCCTGATCTTCCAGGATATACCTTCTCATATTCGAATTCTTGAAGTGGAGGACCAGGAGAATTCAAAGTTAGTGGGCCATGATTTCTTGGTTTTGGAGATAAAATTATTGCTTCTGATCCTCTATTGGATACATATATTACTTTACCTATTGGAATTCCTGCTGTAGGAAGAGTCAATGTATGTCCAGGGGTATTGATTTTTAAGTCTATAAATCCATCAGTAGTTGTTGCAATATAATCTCCGGTTTGTTCTGTTGTAACATCGAATGGTGCTGCAGAAGAAATACCACCTCCAACTATCTTCCATTTTGAAGTAATATCGTCATAATAGTAAAACCCGACTCCAGTGATATCAGATGTCTTGGTGGCAGCAATTCCCGTACCTGCAGTTACAAATACCATCGCACCGTTCTGAGGTGATCCATAGGCATTATCTTTAGCTGCCAGTTCAGTTGTTGTAAAACGGGGAATAAGAATACCGTCGGGAACTGTTGCTGTGGTAACCCCTGTTATATCCAATGTCGATTTTGGGGACGTATTGTTAATTCCCACTTGCCCACTTACCGTTGTGGTAAATAAAATGATTGTAGCGAATGCTGGTAAATAATTTTTCATTGTTTCATTTTTTTTGTTTCTGCGGAAATCCGAAGTATTTAGTATCGGTTGGATTTCCTTTTTATATTTATACATTTGGTGTTTTTTATTATTATCATTTAAATTTTTATTTTAACCATCGTTCACATGTATGCCACTAAAAGAAAGAATAAGCAATTTTCAACTGTTGATCAGAAATAATCACAAAGCAAAAAAGTCTCCATATAAAATACATACCATATTATCTACTATAATTTTTTTATAATCTTATCAATATTTACTTTGCCATACATATTTTTAATAAATACATTGACCACTAGATCTTCATCATTAAAAAAAATAATCAATATTTTTTTTCTTCCAAACCAGTTGGTTGCTATAATATAAGTCCATATATCCGAAGGGTAAAAATTGAATTCTTGTTCCATTTCTTCCATTATCTGACCTTTAGTTTTACCAAGAAGATGCTGGTAATCCTGTTCTTTCATTCGGTGTATACTTGTATTTTTCATTCTTTTCTATGCATTGCAAGAACTCTAGATTCTTACTGGTGCGGGCTTTGTTGAACTTTTTTCAATGGTATCTCATGAAATAGTTTTTTTATTGGTTTAAATTATTTGTGAATCAACGGCTTCGTTTCATCATACTATAAATCTTTTTCTCCAGGCAATGACTGTATTTCTGCTGAGTCGAAAATGAATCGCCAATTGTGTGTTATTCAAACGGTATTTCTTCTGATACGTCAGAATTTCCAATATAGAATCCTTATCATATGCTCTGTATCGTTGGTTCTGCTTCTGGTCTTCTGTATTTTTCGACCCTTCAAAAATGGCTTCATTGAGCTTAATGACTTCCAATACCGAAAGCTTCTTTTTTGTTAATAAATTACTATAGGTATCAACCTTATCCGGAAAATTTGTCTTTAACAAATCCAGGTATATTTTGTTGTAATTCGGATTTTCCCATTTTTTCATTGTTCATAATTTTGTGTTGTTGTAAAAAATTTTCTAATCTTATTTGGTCTTTGTTATTTAAATATTTTGATGAAAAGGTGATAGACTGTATATAGTCATCTTCTATATTGACGACAAAAAAAAGCAAGTCTTTCTTTTTGTCTATATAAAAACTTTTTAAATCAACATAAGGAATCTCAAGCAATCTTTTTTCTCTATATTCAACAGATCTAAAAAGGTAAAATTCTCCTATTACTATATATTCTGAAAATGCTTGAATATCCAGATATATTCCGTACATTATTTTTTTTAACATGAGAATGCTGAAACAAATGAAAATCATAAAAAAGAAGATATTATATTCGGAATATCCTACATAGGGAAGCATCAGAAACAGTAATGCAAATAAAACTGTTATCCCAGCCATAGGTAGGCAATTATATAATATTGCAGCCTTTTTATTATTAATTCTTAACATTTTTCAAAATTTTAATTTTTGGTATGTTTATCAATCCATTTATATAATGTAGTTTTTGGAATATTATAGTCGTCTATAACCTGTTGTTTTGTTTTTTCACCTTTCTCAACAAGCCCTAGTAAAAAATCTATTACCTCTTTGGTATAAATATTTCTCCTAAATTTTGGCAAACGGGAAAGACTTTGTTTAGAGACCGTATTATAGTGAGTATTTCCTGGAGGAGCATATAAAATGAGATGCTGGGTATATAACCGAAAAAAATCATATCCTAACAACTTACTCCATTTAAGAAGAATCTCAGAATCCAAACTCTTGGACGCATACATTTCCTTTATTTCCTCTTCAGAAAGCTTAAAAAAGTTACAAATACGTGGTATTTCTATTTTGCATTCCTCAACTCTTTGCTGGACTAGTAAACCGATCTCTATATTTTTGAAATTCATATAATATAATTTAAATTAACCTACTCATGATCAACACTGATATTCAGAGGCTTTCTATACTGTACATTCAGTGCTAGTAATAAAGCAGAATTAATCAGATGCTGAATTTTACTTCTTCTGGGAATAATTCAGAAAACACGGTGGTTTTCTGAACTATTTATAATATATTTAATTTGTGTTTTGTGTCCCATAATATTTTCAAAATGAATTTTGGATACTTCTTATCCGTAGAGAGCCATAACGAGCTTATGAAATATTTTTTAAGGTTTTAAAAACTTCAACCATAGTAAACTATTGCGCGAGAACTTATGAAAAACTATACACTAATTACTTGGTTGAAGTAATGTCTGTCAATTCTATTGGTTTTCTTATAAAAAGACTATAATATTAATAGCTAAAACTTATATCATACGCTAATAATTTAATACCTTATCATATCGTAAGTGGCCAACCCAAAGATTAAAACACTGAGGATATGGCTTAGGTATTTTAGAAGGGCTCATTCTATTAATCGTTTTTTCCAAAATCAATATTCTACCCTTCGTTAGATGACTGACTTTACTTTTATTTTGTTTAGCCTTATCATAACCATTGGCTATATATTTTTTGCCAATAGATATTCGTACTTTTATTTTTTTTGCTCTTAAGTGCAGTAATACTGCATATAATATATTTTTCATCTGATAATGTTTTTAATGTTTTTTAAATTTTGAGAAACTGAAAATGAAAAGAATTATTTTTTCTCAATTGATGATTCTTGAATAATAAAAGGTTAAAGCACCATCTAAAATAATAGAAGAGCTTTAACCATCGAGGGGAATTTTGATCACTAATTTTTCTTTTCATTGATTTGGTTTTAAAAAGTAGTCCTATGAAGACTACTTTTCTAACTCATTGATTTATAAATCAATATTTTTTCGACATTATTTTTATGCAATACATGCGTCATATAGTAATATGGATAGAATACAAATTATAATAACTCTAATTTTTTCATTTGTAAGTAACTGTTTTCTAATGCATTATTTTTTCAATAAAATTTGGACATTAAAAAAAAATGTATATATTTGTACCAAATAAGTAGTCTTCATAGGACTACTTATTTTAATTAAATTCGCCTGGAAATTAATACTTTAACATTCCAGCAATGACAATTCAATTCCATCTGCCCAAAACCGGAGATTCCCAAAACATTCATTTAACAATTACCCGAAAGCTCGATTCAAAAAGTGAACCCCCCAAAAAAATCTTTTTTAGGATTCCCTTTGCCATAGATCATATGGAATGGGATGAAAAAAAACAACGCCCCGCAAACATCTATCTAAAAAAATATAAGAAGATTAATGCCAAGCTCAATGAAATCAAAATAAAAGTGACTGAGTATATTAAAGAAATGGAGGCTTCTAACAAACCGCTCTCACAAAGGGCATTATCACTAAAAATAAAAAATATATGTAACCAAAAAACGATTTTATATCCCGAATCTTCCCTCCTTCATCTTATGCAGCTCTATCTTGATTCCAAAAAAGAAATTATCTCCACCTCTACTTATAAACGTTACAGAGTATTTTTTCACCTCATCGAAAAATTTGAAGGTTCTATCATGGAAAGGCTTTATGTTGATACCTTGGATGGAAGTTTTATTAAAAAATTTATCTTGTTTGGAAAAGAAGAATCTTATAGCGAAAATACCATCTACAGATCCATCCATTTTATCAGAACAATCCTTAACTTTGCTGAAAAGAAAGGTATAAAGACTGCTGTGAAGCAGCTTGAAATACGAAGAGAAAGGCAGCAAAAGGAAATTATCACTCTTAGTCAACAGGAGATTCTTAAGATAAAACAAACTCAGCTTCCCCAGGAATTGCAGCCTGCCAAAGACTGGCTCATCATAAGCTGCTATACCGGACAAAGAATTTCTGACTTTATGGAATTTTCTATTGAAAAACTTGTTGAAGTCAATGAAAAAATATGTATTGCCTTTACCCAGAAAAAAACGAAAAGGGATATGCTTCTCCCCTTGCATCCCACTGTTCTCAATGTAATTAAAAGAAATGGAAACAAATTTCCTAAGAAAATTTCTGTTACCGAATATAATAAGGATATCAAAAAAATTGCACAGCTAGCGGGATTAACAGCAACTGTAAAAGTAAAAAAAAGAAAGGGTCACAGAGCCGAAAATACTCATTTAGAAAAATGGGAAGCCGTAAGCAGCCATATTGGCAGAAGGAGTTTTGCTACCATGTTTTATGGTAAAATTCCCACTCCCCTTCTTATGGAGGT
>CBFGVN010000032.1:0-16707 GCA_965651845.1 uncultured Chryseobacterium sp.
TTCTTCAGGAGATTCCGTTGTCTGTGGAATCGACTTGAATAACTTTTCATATCTGGTTGAGTCCTAAGATAATTCAAAAAATATAGACTTAACGCCATATATTAATGCTAATTTTCGGCTGAGATTTGTCTATAACGATGCGGGTGATTATTCATATGGTGTTGCAATTGATGATATTGTTATTACATCAAACACTCAGCTATCTGCTTCTGAAGCCTTGGTTAAAGACAAATTGAATGTATATCCAAATCCTGTAAAAGATCTTCTTTATATTACATCTGATGCAAAATCCACCACTAAAGTGTCTATAATTGATATGTCCGGAAAACTGGTGAAAACTTTTGAAGGAAAATCCCAATCTTACAACTTATCAGACCTTCCGAAAGGAAATTACATGATTTTAATTGATAATGAAAAAGAAACGATAAGAAAGAAAATTATAAAACAATAATAAGTTTCTGTAATTATAAAAATCCCTTTCAGCTCTTGAAAGGGATTTTTTTGTTTATTATTGAGTTTAAATTATTTAAACATTAGGCTTCCAATCCACCACCGCTCTGATAAACGCTTCCGCATTTTCCAAAGGAATATTAGGTAAAATTCCGTGTCCGAGGTTCGCAATATATCTGTCTTTCCCGAAACGGCTGATCATTTCATGAACCATTTTCTTAATTGTTTCAGGAGTAGAATGTAATCTCGCAGGATCGAAGTTTCCCTGAAGTGTCATAGTATGATTCGTCAATGTTCTTGCAAACTCCGGAGTAATGGTCCAGTCAACACCTAAAGCTGAAACCGGAGACTGAGTCATTTCCTCCAATGCAAACCAGCATCCTTTTCCAAAAACCACGACATGGGTAAGCGGGCTTAATGCTTCTACAATTTGATTAATATATTTCCAGGAAAACTCCTGATAATCCGCCGGAGAAAGCATTCCTCCCCAGGAATCGAAAACCTGAACGGCAGCCACTCCTTTTTCCACTTTTCTTTTCAGATAAGCGATTGTTGTATCAGTGATTTTCTGAAGTAATAAATGAGCTGCTTCCGGTTGCTGGAAACAGAAAGATTTCGCTATATCAAAAGCTTTGCTTCCTTTTCCTTCTACGCAGTAGCAAAGAATAGTCCAGGGAGAACCGGCAAAACCAATTAATGGAATTTCATTGTCCAGTTTTTGTAAAGTCAGTTCAATCGCGTCAAAAACGTATCCTAAAGTATCGTTCACATCAGGAACCACAACGTTCTGAACATCCTCCATCGTTCTGATCGGATTATCCAACCAAGGCCCCACTGATTCTTTCATTTTAAAATCAATCCCCATTGCCTGAGGAACTACCAGAATATCTGAAAACAGGATTGCTGCATCCAAAGGATATCTTCTGATGGGCTGCACTGTGATTTCGGATGCCAATTCAGGAGTCTGACATCTTGTGAAAAAATCATATTTGTCACGAAGAGCAATAAATTCCGGCAGATATCTTCCGGCTTGTCTCATCATCCAGACAGGTGGCCTTTCTACGGTTTCTCCGCGAAGAGCTTTTAAATATAGGTCGTTCTTAATCATAATTTATTTAAACTGATATTGCCGTCATATTGCTTGCTGACAATAAGTACTTTTGCTGCGCGTGTTGTATAGGAAAGCGCTTCTCCTTCTTTCAATGTGTATGAAAGAACAATGTTGCCGTCATCCTTTATCAGGCTGGTGATATTTAAAATCGGTTTTTTGTTGGTTGACGGACCGAATAAGGCAATGGCATAGCTTTTAGTAAAATCGATCTTCGTAGGGCTCCCATTAGGTCCCATTACGGTAGCTGCACCACATACTTCATCAAATTCTTGTTGAGAACTTAGTTTTTTAAAGGTAACAACATCTGTATTAATGTTATTTTTGATAAAATATCTCTGTGCTTCCGTATAAGGAACTTGGTGAGATGCATTATTTCCTGTTTGTGGTGTGCAGGAAAATGTGATTGTAATCAACAGTAATAAAAGTGCTAATTTTTTCATTTTTTTATGTTTTTTTAATTGTTCTTCGGATAAAGTTCAAAACAGATGCCAATGTATTCTCTTCAGATGTGAAGATCTGTTTCGAAACATATTTTTTTATTTCGCTGGAAGTCGTTTCTCCGATCGAAAATAGCATCATATCATCAAAAGAATTTTGTTTTGCAAAACTACGAACTCCGCTCGGACTAAAAAAAACAACCGCATGATATTTTTCAGTTATCAGAGGATTGAGTTCTTCCGTATGATAAACGGTAACTTTTTTATACTTAATATTTTGTAGCGGAAGATTTCTGTCAAGTACATCCAGTGCCATATTTCCACAGAAGTGAAGGAATTTTTCGTGCTGGCAATGACTGATAATAAATTTTGAAAGTGTCTCTGCATTTTTTAAAACCTTGAAAGTTCCGAAACCATGTTTTCTGAGTTCCCGTTTTGTTTTTTCACCGACACAATAGATCTTATTGTAGTTTTTCGCTGTAAAATCTTCGTTAGGTTTAAAATGATTTTTAAAAAAGGCAGTTACTCCGTTTGCACTGGTAAAAATCAGGGAATAATTTTTTAAGTCAAAAGGATTTACTTTAATGAAATTGGTCTTAATTACCTCAATACAATCAACCAGGATATCTTCTCCTAACTCTTTGGATATGATAGTCTGGTCTATATTTTTGGTAAATAAGATTTTCATGTTTGTAAACTTGAAGAAGTTTGATGATGAAGCTTAAATTACAAAAGGCTCATCAGTCTAAAAAGAGTTACTTTATCTGACCTTTAATTTCCGTCATTAATTCTTTCCCCCCGTTTTCAAGAACGATCTTCGCAAATTTTTTGCCATAATTCTCTTCTTCATTATAGACAAAATTTTCATCGGTTGCGATACAGTTTTTGCCATCCAGCGAACAAAGTGCCGCTTTGAAACGGATCTGATCATCAAAAATTTCTGCAAAAGCTCCGATAGGCGCGGTACATCCACCTTCCAGAGTATTCAGGAAATTTCTCTCAATCTCAACACAGATTTGTGTTTTTTTATGATTAATTTTTCTTACAATATCATTGATCTCCTGCTTGTGAGAGTGTCCAGCAACAGCAATCACGCCCTGAGAAGGTGCGGGAATCATCATCGGAAGCATTTCATAATCAATGTCCATTTTCATTCTTTTGATTCCGGCCAAAGATAAAATCGTTGCATCAAAATCCTGTTCTTCCAGTTTCTGCAGGCGCGTCTGGATATTTCCACGGATATCTGAAAACTCGGCGTTCGGGAAATTTTTCAGCCAGAAAGCTCTTCTTCTCAAACTGCTCGTCGCCAGTTTAAGCTCATGAAACTCCTTGTTTCTTGCAGATTCTTTGCGGATCAAAACATCCTGAGGATAATCTCTTTCCAGGTGAGCAACCAGTTCAATATTTTCAGGAAGTACGGTAGGTACATCTTTTAAGGAATGTACTGCGATATCAATCTCGTCATTCAGTAATGCAGTATCGAGATCTCTTGTGAAAACTCCTGTGATTCCTAAAGAATAAAGCGGCTGATTGAGATTTTTATCGCCAGAAGATACGATAGGAACGATATCCGTTAAATAGTTGTTATTTTGAAGGTGCCTCGCAACTTCTCTCGCCTGCCAAAGTGCAAGTGCGGAATTTCTTGTTCCGATTCTAATGCTTTTCATTGAATTCGTTGTTTGGTTGTTCAACTAATATTTCGTGCATTAATTTACTAATTTCTTCGGCTTTTAACGGATTATCGATAATATATTTTGCAAAACGGTTGGTGATTTTCTGAATCATTTTATCGGAAAGTTCCATGTCCGTGATGTTTATGTATTTATTTTTCTTGTAAAAATTGTGCATTTCGTTGCGCTCCATATTCTTTAAAACCGCTTTGAAGTGGTGAATATTTGGGGCAAGTCTTCGCTTTTTTTCCCATTCAAGGAAGTCTTTTGTCAGTTCCTTGATAATTTTTTCTGCCTTCGGTATTTCTTTTTCCCTCTGCTGAATGGTTTCCTGGATTTGTTTAGAAAGCTCGTCGACATCTATCAATGTTACATTTTCGTTTTCGATAACGTCTTTGTCTACGTTATTCGGAATTGAAAGATCGATTACCAGCGTTTCCTTTCCGTTCGGGAAGTGAGACTTGTTCACGATCGGATGCCTTGCTCCGGTGGCCACAATAAGAATGTCTGTGTTTTTTAATTCCTTATCAAAATCGGAATAATCAATATGAGGAATATTGTATTTCCCGGAAATTTTCGCCGCCGTTTCCTGAGTTCTGTTGGCAATTTTAATTTTTGGCTGATAAACGTGTTTTACCAGGTTTTCAACTGTATTTTGCCCAATTTCGCCAACGCCTAAAAGAAGAATGTTTTTTTCGGTAATTCTTTTTTGATTGTTTAAAATATAATGAACTGCCGCATAAGAAACTGAAGCCGCACCATTGGAAATGCCTGTTTCATTTTTAATTCTTTTCGAAATCTGAATAGCGGAGTTTATAGCTCTTTCCAGATAAGGATTAGAATTTTGTCTCTCTTTTTTGAAACGGTTGTATGCTTTTTTGATTTGTCCGATAATTTCAAAATCCCCGATGATCTGGCTTTCCAGACCTGCTGCCACTCTGAATAAATGGATCAGAGCTTCTTCCTTTGTTAAAATATTGGCAAACTGAAGAAAATCCATCAGATTTACCCCAATCGTTTTACAATATTCTTCCGCCACCAAAAGATAATTGGGAGAAGTGGTGTAAATTTCGGTCCTGTTACAGGTGGAAACCACAAATGCGTCTCCTAAATCTTCATCATGAATTCGGGTAACAAAGTTTTTGATGTTTTCATCAAAAAAGGCAAATTTTCCCCTAGTTTCTACATCAGCCTTTTCAAAACTAATGGAAAGTACGGCAAAATTCGACGTTTGATGGATGTTGGAATACTGTAACATAAGCAGTCGCAAATTTACGTTTTTTTTCATAAATCGTTTTCTGATAATGTATATGATAATTATCGTGAAAAACTATTTTGGTTTCCTTCTAAATAAGTTTTAAATGAATAAGAAAAAGTTAAATTTTTTAGTTAAATTTTAACGGTTCTAGAAGATTCACTTACTTAATGATCAATCTTTTTATAAATTGTGAAAACTCTCACCTTCTATCTTCCCGCTTCCGGCCTGGAAACTAACTTAATTCTGGTTTAAATTAAAGTCTGTAATTAATTAAAGTAAAAGTTAATAAGATCCTGAAAATTTTAATAAAATTTTAACCAAATTATATGCTCGCGGAATTTCTTTGGTTGTCTTAAATTTATATCTTTGTAACTCTTTAAAAAATCAGAAGGAAAATATGAGTTTATTCGATATGTTTACGCAAGAAATTGCGATAGACCTTGGTACTGCCAACACCCTTATCATCCATAATAATAAAATTGTTATAGATCAGCCGTCAATTGTTGCAATTGAGCGTTCTACGGGGAGACCGATTGCCGTCGGTGAGCAGGCGAAGCATATGCAGGGTAAAACTCATGAGGATATCAAAACAATCCGTCCGTTGAAAGATGGGGTGATTGCAGATTTCCACGCTTCTGAACACATGATTAAAGAATTTATCAAAAAGATTCCCGGCATTAAAGGGAAGTTCATCCAGCCTGCACTTAGAATTGTGATCTGTATTCCTTCCGGTATCACTGAAGTTGAAAAAAGAGCGGTAAGAGATTCTGCTCAGAAAGTAAATGCAAAAGAAGTTCGTTTGATTTACGAACCAATGGCAGCTGCTATCGGGGTTGGTATCGACGTACAAAAACCTGAGGGTAATATGATCATCGACATAGGCGGTGGTACTACAGAAATCGCTGTGGTTGCTTTGGGAGGTATCGTTTGTGACAAGTCTGTAAAAATTGCAGGTGACGTATTTACAAATGACATCGCTTATTACCTGAGAACTCACCACAACCTTTACATCGGAGAAAGAACGGCGGAGAGAATCAAAATCGAAGTAGGTTCTGCGGTTGAAGATCTTGACGTTGATATCGAAGATATTCCGGTACAAGGTAGAGACCTTATCACAGGGAAGCCAAAAGAAATCATGGTTGGATACAAAGAAATTGCTCGTGCATTAGACAAATCGATCATCAGAATTGAAGATGCGGTAATGGAGACTCTTTCTCTTACTCCTCCGGAATTGGCAGCGGATATTTACAAAACAGGTATTTATCTTGCTGGTGGCGGAGCTTTATTGAGAGGTCTTGCGGACAGATTACACAAGAAAACAGGTCTTCCTGTATTTGTTGCAGAAGATCCGTTGAGAGCGGTAGTTCGCGGAACTGGTATTGCGCTTAAGAATATGGATAAATTCAATTTCTTAATTAAATAATTCTAACTTTTTACGAACACATCTGAATGGGATTTTTGCTGAGATTATTTTCGAAGAATGCGCTTTTTGTCTTCTTTATATTTCTGCAAATTATTGCTCTGGTTCTGATATTCTCTAAAAATGCCATGCAGAAATCCTGGATTGCGGGTCAGTCGGCCGCGCTGAATTCCTGGGTTTCCGGATATATCGATGAGGGGGTTTCTTATCTTAAGCTAAAGCAGATCAACGAAGATCTTGTTGCTCAAAACAAGGCTTTGATGATGGAACTTTACGGAAAACAAGGTATGAAAAATCCTCAGTTCAGAAAAGTTCATGATACTTTGGGAGGCGGGCAGATTTATACATTTGTAGACGGAGAGATTGTTTTCAACAGTATCAACAGAAGAAATAATTACTTTACGATAAATAGAGGTAGGAGAGACGGTGTATTTCCTCAAATGGGAGTGATGGCCCCAAGAGGGATTGCAGGGATCGTTATCAATTCTACCGATAGTTACGCGTTGGTTCAATCGGTTTTAAGTGTAAATAAAATCAGGATCAATGCGGCTTTAAAAAATTCAGGATATTTTGGAACGTTAACCTGGAACGGAGACAATTCCAGAGTAATGCACCTCGCAGATATTCCGAAATATGTTGCTTTGAAAATTGGAGATACCGTTGTAACAGACGGGAAATCTGCGATTTTCCCTAAAGGAGTGATGATTGGTACAATAGCGGGCTACTCCGTAGATAATAAAACAGGATTTTGGGATATTTCAGTGGAATTAAGTGAAAAAATGGGAGCTTTGAATAAAGTTTTCGTGGTTAAAAATCTTAAAAAAGCTGAGGTACAAAAGATTCAGGATACAATGCAAGCTGTAATAAAAAAGGAAAATGATTAGCAGAACTTTATTTACGGACATATTAATCATGATTTTCCTGGTTGCATTACAAATTTTTGTATTGAACAGGATTACTATTTTTGGGAAATACACACCGGTGTTATATCCTGTGTTTGTCATGTTTTATCCTTTTTTCAGAAATAAATTCCAGTTTTTGGCTTTAAGTTTTCTAATAGGCTTATCCATTGATATTCTTCTATATTCAGGTGGGATCAATGCTTTTGCAACAACGCTGATTGCCTATTTCAGAACCTTGATTTTCAGAACTTCTACAGATACTTCTACAGATTTTTTCTCTTTTCAGTCCCTGCAGTGGGCGCAGTTTTTGCTGTTTTTGTTCTCCAGTATCTTCTTACATCAGCTTTTAGTACAATATATAGAGTTCTTTAAGTTTAGTAGATTTTTTGAAATATTACTTAATGTATTGGTAACGAGTATAATTTCATTTATCTTTATCGTTATATATGCATTAATATTTAAAATCAAACAAAAAGTTTGAACACACGTTATTTAAAAATTTTTTCCGTACTTGTTGTCATCGCCTTGATTTTCGTGGCGAGACTGGCCTATTTACAATTGTTTACAGATCGTTATGCTTTAAATGCTGCGAATACTTCCATTAAAATTGAATATATTATTCCGCAAAGAGGGGTAATTTTTGATCGTAATGGGAAAATTCTTGTAGGCAACCAACCAGCCTATGAAATATCTTTTACCCAGGCTTTAATGAAGCCGGATTTTGATACACTTGGCTTTTGTAATTTAATGAAAATCTCAAAGACTGATTTCATCAACAGAATTAAAATCATTAAAAAAGAAAAATATTATTCCAAGCTGAATCCGATGACCTTTATGAAGGATCTGAGCAGGGAAGATATTGCGAGGGTTCAGGAAATCATCTTTAAATATCCTGCTTTCAGTATTGTGCAAAGACCTCAGCGACAGTACGAAGTTTCCACTTCAGGAAACCTTTTGGGCTACACAAGTGAGGTGAATGAAAGGGAAATTAAAAAAGATTCAACCTATTATTTACCTGGAGATTTCATCGGGAAAACCGGTGTCGAAAAATCCTACGAAAAGGAACTCCGGGGAGTAAAAGGGATGAAATATATCCAAAAAGATATCAAGCTTCGAAATATCGGTTCCTATAAAAACGGGTCTCTGGATAAAGATGTAATTACCGGAAAGGATATTACATTAACCATTGACTACGATCTGCAGAGAATGGCCGAAGAAATGCTGGTGAACAAACATGGGGCAATCGTTGCCATTGACCCAAATAATGGAGAAGTTTTGGTTGCAGCAACCGGTCCGGATATCGATCCGAATCTTTTCACTGGGCCAAATAAATCCAAAAATCTATATGCTCTTTCAAAAGATACGATTTATGAGAATAAGCCAACTTTTGACAGATCGCTTCAGGCTGCTTATCCTCCGGGATCAACTTTCAAATTATTGACGGCTTTATCGGCAATGCAAATGGGAGTAATGGATGAAAATACCGTTTTTCCTTGTGGCGGCGGATTTTATTATAGAGGATTAAGAATTAAAGGTCACGGTGGAGCAGATCCGTTGATTCCTGCCATTCAGGTTTCCAGTAACTGTTATTTTTCTTATGCTTATTTAGCTATTTTGAATAAATATCCCGGAAATCCATCAAAAGGAGTAGACGAATGGAAGAAAATAATGAGCAGCTTTGGTGTGGGAGAATTTTTAAATAATGACTTTGCCGTTGGTGCTAAAGGTAGAATTCCTTCCGGAGAGTTTTATGAGAAAAGAATGAAATCCATCCTTAAGGCAAGCGGTTCCACGAAAGACCCCAAAAATTGGGATCCTTTGGCTACCGGTGCTGTTTTCAACGGAATGGGGCAAGGTGATGTTTTGGTTACCCCTCTTCAGTTGGCGAATTATGTTGCAGCTATCGCAAACAAAGGTTGGTATTACACTCCACATATTGTAAAATCGATCGACGGAAAACCAAATCCTGATCCTAGATTTAAAAAGAAACATCAGACTTTAGTAGATAAAAAACACTTTGAACCGGTACTGAAAGGGATGGAAGCTGTAGTATTGAGAGGTACGGCGCACGGCTTGAAATCTAATGACTTTACCCAATTGGCAAAAACAGGGACAGCACAGGTTCCGCAAGGAAAGGACAACTCGATCTTCGTACTGATCGCTCCTGCTGATAAACCTAAAATTGTAGTGGCAGCCGTAATGGAGCATGCCGGATTCGGGGCAACATGGGCTGGTCCTGCAGCAACGGTAATTGCTGAAAAATATATCACGGGAGACTTGAAGCGTGAACATCTTTATAAAAAAATGACCTCCTCAAGCTTCATGCCTGAATACAAAAGACAGTGGATTGCAGATTTAAAACGTAAAGGTCTGTATGTAGAACCGAAACCGGATTCTCTGAAACAAAAAAGAATTCAGGATAGTTTGAATTTTATTAAAACACAGAAAGAAAAACTGCAGAAACAGATAGAAATAGAAACAAAAAATAATAAAAACACGAAACCGGATAAGAAATGAAATGGACGGAAGGAATAGATAAATTAGGTCTTGGACTGTATTTTCTGCTTTGTGTTTTTGCCATTGCAAATATTTACAGTGTCGACCAGAAATTAGGAGAAAAACAATTGATTTTCTTCTGTATTTCTCTGTTTGTTGGGCTTATCATATTTGTCGGAAGAAGTAAGTTTTTCGAAAATATGGCCGGGATTATTTATATCGGCGGTGTTTTGCTTCTTATTGGTCTTTTCCCTTTTGGTAAGGAAATTCTCGGACAAAAAAACTGGTACAAATTCGGAAGTTTTACCATGCAGCCAGTGGAATTTGCAAAAATAGGAACAGCTTTAATGGTAGCCAATTATGTTTCGGGACCTGAATTTAATTTAAGTAATAAAAAATCTCTTTATACCACCTTGGGCATTGTAGGAATTCCCGCAGTTGTGGTTCTTGCTATCCCAGATGTTGGTTCGATGTTGGTTTTCATTGCATTCTTTATTGCCTTATATCGGGAAGGACTGAGCGGATTACTGTTCGGAATCGGATTTCTTTTTGCCGGAGTCTTTCTTATTTCATTAGCCATAAATCCAATCTATGTTGCGGCAGCAATTGTCCTGATCATCGGAGGTTGGATTGCCATGAATTATTACAGAATGTCCTGGAATGTCATTTCAATATCCGGTATTGTTGGTTCTGTGGTTATTTTATGCGGTCTGGCT
The DNA here is from genome assembly GCA_965651845.1 of uncultured Chryseobacterium sp. GTDB lineage: Bacteria > Bacteroidota > Bacteroidia > Flavobacteriales > Weeksellaceae > Chryseobacterium. The sequence goes on from CBFGVN010000032.1 coordinate 10,461, forward strand.
TTCGGATCGCCGTATATTTTAGAGAAAATGCCAAAGCACCAAAGAGAAAGAATTGAGGTTTTGTATAAAGGTGAAAAAGCTTTCAGAGATACATCAGGGTACAACTTATTATATTCTAAAACAGCAATCGGTTCGGGAGGCCTTTTAGGAAAAGGTTATCGGGAAGGTTCCGTTACACAGGGGAAATTTGTTCCGGAGCAGGAAACTGACTATATTTTCTGTACAGTAGGAGAAGAATGGGGTTTCGTAGGAAGCGCAGTCCTGATTCTTTGTTATATGATTTATATCGGAAGGATTTATTACCTCGCAGAACAACAGAAATCTACGTTTAATCGTGTTTTCGGATATTGCTTTGCGTCGATTCTTTTAATGCACTTTACAATCAATTTAGGCATGGTTATGGGGCTTTTCCCGACGGTTGGTATTCCGTTACCGTACTTTAGTTACGGAGGAAGCTCGTTGCTTGCCTTTTCGATTATGACTTTTATTTTCTTTAAATTAAATTATTCTGATAAGAACAGTTTGGTGTAAAAGCCGGAAGCCGGAAATGATGTGATGGAAGTTTACAGATATTCTGTTTTATTTTTAGATTAAAATCTGCTTAGCTGCAAAATCAGCGTGAGAACTTCATCAATAAAATACCATGAAAAAAGAATACTTCTCAGATCAAATTTTCGAAAATACCGACTTCTCTCAATTTGAAAAAGGCGAATACGAAGACTGTACTTTCCGAAACTGCAATTTCGAGTATGCTGATCTTTCTTTTTCCAGTTTTAATGACTGCGAATTCATCGGGTGCAATTTAAGCATGGCAAAATTGGTTTCAACGGCCTTCCGTGAAGTGGTTTTCAAGGAGTGTAAAATGTTTGGACTTCATTTTGATGACTGCAATGCTTTTGGAATGTCATTTACATTTGAAGGCTGTTCTTTAAATAATTCTATTTTTTATAAAACATCAATTAAAAAGACATCGTTCAAAAATTCAAAATTAATTGAGGTTGATTTTGCAGAATGCGATTTATCCAACGCCATATTCAATACCTGCGATTTTTCCGGTGCTGTTTTCGACAATACAAACCTTGAAAAGGCAGATTTCCGGACATCGGTCAACTACTCAATAGATCCTTCTCAAAACAGGCTTAAAAAGGCCAAATTTTCACTTTCAGAAGTCTACGGTCTTTTGCATAAATTCGATATTGAGATTGATAAGAATGGATAGTTAGGCTGGAAGAGGGAAGTCGGATGATGGAAGACTAGCGTACGGATAGTAGATAGTATTAGTGAAAAGTAATTCCCCTTCCATGATTTTTGCGAAAGCAAAAAGACGGGGTAGTTAAAATTGATGTGGCTTCGAGAACCCCGCCGCCAAAGTTAAAGGAAAATAAAATCAATAAAAAAACCAGCAAAAAATGCTGGCTTCATTATTTAAATCAATTATTTAAAATTAAAAACTTGTTCCGTTTGATGCGGGAGTTGTAGCTGCAAGGTTATTGTAAGCTTCTCCGTTTTCGTTGATTACTCTTTTTCCGAATCTGTACTTAGGTCCCCAATAAGAGTCGTTAAGCGAAGAAATCATTACTCCTTTCGACGTTGCTGCGTGAATGAATTTTACTTCACCGTCTTCAGAAACACTTTCTACAATACCTACGTGAGAAATTCTTCTTCCGTGAGAAAAGAAAATCAGGTCACCTTTCTGAAGGCTCTCTTTCTCTATCTTTTCTCCTTCCTGTGCCTGAGAAGCTGCTACTCTTGGTAAGCTAAGCCCTGCCGCTGCTCCGAAAACGGAAAGAACAAAAGCTGAACAATCGATACCGTTTCTTGTCATTCCTCCATATCTGTAAGGAGTTCCAAGGTAGGTTGCCGCTTCTGTAAGGATGTTGTCTATTGTTTTATTGTGTCTGATTGATTTTGCAATCTCAGAATTTTTAATGGTATTTTTTGCATTAACTAAAGAAGTTGCCTTTTCAGCAAGAAATGAATTGATTAATTGCTGTTTATCCTGCTCCATTTTCTTTGTGTCGATAGAAGCTAGTTTGGCATCTGTTTTGTATTCTTTAGTGTAAGTTGCTGGTTTTGAAACTACGTAATTGGTAACACACGATTGTAACGATACGGTAGAAACGAAAGCAACTAAATAAAACAAAACTCTTTTCTTCATATATATTTGATTATCCGTGTTAAAAAAGGAATAGTATTTTTCAAAAGCATTACAAAAATATGTATTCCAGCTAAAAGGGCTTAGATATGATTATTATCAGGTTCTATTTTTAACACATTTTAACATATTATTTAAGTATGTTAAAGAAAAACAAACCGCAACCGCCTATTTTTGGTGAGAGTGCGGTTTTTTTTATTAAGGTTTTTTAACATAATAATTGATATTTCCTTTATTAATCATAGTTAAGTTTTTAAAACTCCAATTTTAGGCTCTGTTAATAAAACAAAAAAAACTCTCCGGAAATATCGGAGAGTTTAACTAATATGGAACTTTACAGATGTTACTTTGTAAATAACATTTCTCTATATTTTGTCATTGGCCAAAGCTCATCATCCACCATCATTTCAAGATCATCAGATGCATCTCTGATTCCGTCAAATAAAGGTTTTACCTTGTTACAGTATGCTTCTGCCTGCTTTTGGCTGTCTGACACCGCTTTTGCTGCTTCTCTGGCTTTAATAAGGTCTTCAACACCTAATTTGATTTTAGAAACATTTTCAGAAATATTAGTGATCAGGCTCATTTGCTCTTTCGCTAATGCTTTGAATTCTTTGTCTCCGAAAATTTCTTTAAGACCTTTTACGTTTTCAATTAATCTGTTCTGATAATTTAAAGCAGAAGGAATGATATGATTTCTTGCGATATCACTTAAAACTCTTGCTTCAATATCAATTACAGTAGAATATTTTTCTAATTTGATTTCATTTCTGGCCTCAACTTCTCTGTGCGTGAAAATTCCCATTTCTTCGTAAAGCGCAAGGAATTTTTTATCCATTTCCTGCTTAAGAGCTTCCGGAGTAGTTTTCAGGTTGTTCAAGCCTCTCTTTTTAGCTTCTTTTGCCCAGTCATCAGAATATCCGTCACCTTCAAACATGATGTTTTTACACTGTTTGATGTACTCTCTCAATACGTTGAAAATTGCTTCATCTTTTTTAAGACCAGTTTCAATTAAAGCATCAACTTCTTTTTTGAAATCGTTTAATTGTTTTGCAGCAATCGTGTTCATTACCGTCATAGATTCTGCGCAGTTTGCAGAAGAACCTACCGCTCTGATCTCGAATTTATTTCCGGTAAATGCAAATGGAGAAGTTCTGTTTCTGTCGGTGTTATCCAACAAGATTTCAGGAATTTTTCCAACAACATTTAGTTTTAAATCTGTTTTTTCGTCCGGAGAAAGCTTTCCTTCAGTTACTTTTTCAAGCTCTTCCAAAACCCTGAACAACTGGCTTCCGATAAATACAGAAATAATTGCCGGTGGAGCTTCGTTGGCACCCAATCTGTGATCGTTGCTTGCAGACGCGATACTTGCTCTTAAAAGGTCAGCATATTCATGAACTGCTTTAATTGTATTAACGAAGAACGTTAAGAATTGTAAGTTTTTCTTAGGATTTTTTCCCGGGCTTAATAGGTTTTCACCTGTATCTGTTGCTAAAGACCAGTTGTTGTGCTTTCCGCTTCCGTTTACTCCTGCGAATGGTTTTTCGTGGAATAAAATGTGGAAATGGTGTTTGTGAGCAATTCTTGCCATGATATCCATCAACAAAGAGTTATGATCTACCGCAACGTTTACTTCTTCAAACATTGGAGCCAGCTCAAATTGGTTTGGCGCTACCTCATTGTGTCTTGTTGTTACTGGAATACCCAATTTCATACATTCGATTTCCAGCTCTTTCATGAAGTTCATTACTCTCGTAGGAATCGAACCGAAATAGTGGTCATCTAATTGCTGTCCTTTTGCAGGAGAGTGTCCTAATAAAGTTTTACCTGTTAATACAAGATCCGGACGAGATTGGTATAATGCTGAATCTACCAGGAAATATTCTTGTTCCCAACCTAAAGTAGGAGTTACTTTTGTTACGTTTTTGTCGAAATACTGCATTACGTTGGTTGCAGCTTCGTCTACCGCGTTCAATGCTCTTAAAAGAGGTGCTTTATAATCTAAAGTTTCTCCTGTATAAGAAATGAAGATAGAAGGAATACACAATGTAGTTCCCATGATAAATGCCGGAGATGTAGGATCCCAAGCTGTATAACCTCTTGCTTCGAAAGTGTTTCTGATACCACCGTTCGGGAAAGAAGATGCATCAGGCTCCTGCTGAATCAATAAGTTTCCGCTGAATCTTTCGATCGCCCTACCTCCTTCGATGGGTGTAAAGAAAGAATCGTGCTTTTCTGCGGTGCTACCTGTCAAAGGTTGAAACCAGTGAGTGTAGTGAGTCACTCCTTTGCTCATTGCCCAGTCTTTCATCGCTACAGCTACCTGATCTGCGATGTGTCTCTGGATTTTAGTTCCTTTTTTTACCGCATCCATAATAGACTGGAATGCTTCTTTTGTTAAATATTCTCTCATTGTTTCTTCTGAGAAAACATTCTGGCAGAATAATTCTGACAATTTCACAGGAACTTCAACAGAATTATCTCTTCTAAAGTCCTTAAATGGTAAAGTTTCTAACGCTTTGAATCTTAAAGTTGACATATTAGGTTTGATTTTTTACGGGGCAAATTTACAAAAAAAATGAATTGAAAATTTTTTTGCCCTAAAAAATTAAGGGGCATTTGAAAATTTAACTAAATTTTAAACAGTAATTTGGTTTTTAAGAGGGGGGCTAATTTTAAAGCTTAAAACTCTAGGCTTTGTGTTTTTAAAATAAATAATACATATTATAGAGGTACAATTTACGGATTTAAACATATACTTCCATATTATATAATTGTTTCTTCTGTCATTCTGAATGAAACGAAGTGGAATGAAGAATCCCTAAGGCATTAAAGAGATTCTTCCTTCGTCAGAATGACAAAGATAAAAAGGACAATTATATTCAATAAAATTAATATTATGTTAAATCACTTATTAAAAGATACTTAAAATAACTTGCGCCGATATTTCGTATATTTGTGTGAAATTTATTTTATGACAAATTCTAGAGCAAGAGAAACAACGGAAGCAATTGAAAGATTGTATATTTCTATGAGACACCTCTTTTACAGAGGTTTTTTTAAACCCGCCGGTGTTTCAGGGGAGAGTATCAGAAGTTTGTTGAAGACCATCAATCCGGAAATTTATGGGAGCATGAATATTCCAAGCAAATTGGAGCTGGATGGTTTGATGTATGTGTTAGACAGGCTTCCGGAGGGAATTGAAGAGTGCGCTTTTATTCATCTGACATCAGATGAGGGTTTTGATAAAGGAAGTTTCGAACCCATTGTACCTAAAAAGAGAAGAAGAAACTGTTACAGAATCGATGAACACCAAATGAACATTGAAGTTCTTTTAGGACGTTCAGAGATTTATGATATTCTTACTCACCTTACATTCTTATTTATAGAAGCAGATAAAGTTCGCAATTTGGCTTTCATTCAGGATGAAAACTGGAAACCGACACGCGCTTTTAAAATTATCGAAGAAGTTGTAAAAGGCGAAAAAAAGTTCAGCAGGAAGGAAAAAGAGGTTGCTTTGATTCATTTATCTTCTTTAATAGGAAGAACTTTTGATGAAACATTGAATGCTTACAACACTTTCGGTGATGATAAAAATCCTGATCGTTTGTTTAAAATTATCTACAACTTAGGAAAAGTGAGTTTGGAAGATGCAAAACAGACAAGAGAAAGAGAAATTCATTTCAGTGCAATATTAAAGGAAAGAGTGGGTCATCACTATTTCGGTGAAAAATGGGCCAATAAAGTGAAAGAAGTTTTATTTGAAAACGATCTTCATATGCGGCCGCTTCACATTATTTCTGCAAACATGCACTCAGTGAAAAATATGCTGTATGCCAACGATGCTTTAAAGAAGAAAGACCACAAAGAAGTTGATTATAAACTGTACGGGGAAATTTCCGATAAAAAAGAGCTTCGCGACAAAGTTTCAAAATATGCCCTTGAAGAAGGGATGATCTATATTAATGACAAGAGCGGAAGTAATATCGATGTACAGATCATTGATCTTAGCAAAACCAATCTTAAAAATACACCATTCAGCGGAATAAAATTTGGAGGAGACGATGTGATAATGGTTTTCGATTACGCTTT
>CBFGVN010000033.1:0-16464 GCA_965651845.1 uncultured Chryseobacterium sp.
ATCACGACTTCGGGGAAATGAGAGGAAAAAGAGTATTGGTAAAAGGCTGTTCAGACAAAGAAATTCCTGAAAATGCTTATATTGAATTGGTAGAACAATTGAAACCGATCGTAAAATCTTTAATGTTCGGAGAAGCGTGTTCAAACGTTCCGGTTTTTAAAAATTAATGCTTTAAAATTAACAACTTAAAGAATTATATAAACTTTAACAGTGTTTTTTAATTAAAAAAAACTATCAAGAAATATTTTTTGATAACTTTGATTTACTTAACAATTAAAATAAACACAAACTATGAGTTTAATCGACCTACTTACAGGAAACACAGGCAATCAGGTTGCTGAACAGGCCGAAAACAAATTCGGGATCAGCAGAAACCAGGTCATTGCCTTATTAGCAGTAGCTGCCCCATTGATTATTTCTTATCTCAGAAACAAATCTCAGGACACCAATGAAGCTGAAGCACTGAACAATGCTTTGGATAAAGATCATGACGGAAGCATCCTGGATGATGTTTCGCAGGCAGATGCAAGACAGGCTGAAGGAGGCTCTATTCTAAATCATATTTTTGGTGGAGATAAACAGAATGTAGAAAATCAGCTTTCTCAGAACACAGGAATTTCCATTGACAAGATCGGGCCGATTTTATCAATGCTGGCTCCGGTGATCATGGGATATATCGGCAGGGAAAAACAACAGAATAATGTTGGAGCCGGTGGTTTGGGAGATCTTTTGGGAGGAATCCTCGGCAATGCTTCTAATCAGGCTCAAAGCCAACAATCCAGCCCGTTGAATGACATTTTAGGAAGTGTCTTAGGCGGCGGACAGTCTCAATCATCAGGAAATCCTCTGAATGATATTCTGGGAAGTGTTCTTGGAGGAGGCAGCCAGCAAAAACAGCAAGGCGGCGGACTTGGAGATATTTTAGGAAGCTTTTTAGGCGGAAAATAATTTAATTTGTCATAAAAAAAGGCCGGAGAAATTCATCTCCGGTCTTTTTTATTTCTGTTACTTTTTAGATTTTTCTTCGGCAGCTGCAAAAGATTTTGAAGCTTTTTTAGGTCTTCTCTTTCCATAGCTTCCGTTATTAATTTTACCTCTTCTGGATTTTTTGTCTCCTTTTCCCATAGTAATAAATTTTAGTTGATTATTACGAATTTAGAGAATATGGTTTTAAAGACAAAGATTTGGCTGTTAAAGTTTTTATAAAAATTGGCTGGAAGTTTTAAAACAAAAAATTTGCGTTTCAATAATAAACTTCCATCCTCCAGCTTCCCTCCTCTATACTTTCACAGTCTTCCATTTTCCTCTTTTGAATAAAATAAAAGCGACGATCGTAATTAACGTTTCTGCGGCAGGAATGGATATAAAGACACCTTTCGGTCCCATCCCAAAATGTTTGGAAAGAAAATATGCCAAAGGAATCTGGAACAGCCAGAATCCGAAAACATTTACCCATGTCGGCGTCCAGGTATCTCCGGCTCCATTAAAGGCGTTGATCATTACCATCCCGATTCCATAGAAAATAAATCCGGTACTCATAATGTGCAGGGCATTTTTAGCGAAATTTTTAATTTCAGTTTCCTGTGTAAAAAAACCTACCAAAAAATCACCCAGCAAGAAAAATATTAAGCTTACCGTTAGCATGAAAATCACATTATACTTCACTGTTTTCATAACGGATTGTTCGGCTCTCAACATTTCGTTGGCTCCCATGTTTTGCCCGACCAGAGTAGATGCTGCATTGCTCAGTCCCCAGGCCGGAAGCATGAAAAACATCATTAATCGTAAAGCCGTCTGATATCCCGCAGAAGCATTTGCTCCGCCCGTCGTGGCAACCAGCTGCGCCAGAAAGATCCAGCTGCAGGAAGCGATCACAAACTGGAAAATTCCGGGAGTTGCAATTTTTATGACAGATTTTATTAAATCAAAATCAGGTTTAAAATATTTTGTTTGAATTCTGATTTGAGTATCCGCAATTAAAAGATGGTACAATTGATATATCACCCCGATACTTCTCCCAATCGTTGTCGCTAGAGCCGCCCCTGTTAAACCCATCGCAGGAATCGGCCCGAGACCTTTAATTAAAACCGGGCACAAGATGATATTGGCAATATTGGCAATCCAGAGCGATTTCATTGCAATGGCAGCATTTCCCGCTCCTCTGAAAATCCCGTTAATCAAAAATAAAAGCATAATAATGACACTGCTTCCCATCATAATTCTTGTGAAATCTTTCCCAAAAGCGGCCGCTTCCGGTTTTGAACCCATCAGAATTAAAATTTCCTCAGCATAAATTACTCCGAATAAACTTAAGATAAAAGTCACCACAAACGAAACCAATAAAACCTGCGCAGCACTTCTGGAAGCCTGTTCGGGATTTTTCTCCCCGATTCTTCTCGCTACCAAAGCGGTTGCAGCCATACTCATCCCGATCGCGATAGAATACATCACAGAAAGAACAGATTCCGTAAGACCCACTGTCTGAATTGCATAGCCGCTTTCCTTTAAATGTCCTACAAAATATAAATCGACCAATGCAAATACCGATTCCATGGCCATTTCCAGCATCATTGGAATGGCCAAGAGAAGCACGGCGCTTCTTATACTTGCTTTTGTGTAATCTACTTCTTCCCCGCTCAATGCTTTCCTAATAAAGTCTATGTACTTCGTCATAATCTTGCCATTTAGTTTTCAGCAAAAATATCAATTCAAAAATGATTGAGACTTAGCATATGGAAAGTTTTTAGATAGAAAAAGGATTATATTCTTTAAAGATGCTCCAGCATTCATTAATATCAGTAAACTGATGTCCCTTTTCCTTATTGATCTGAGCTATCTGGTACATAAAGCCCCAATGTCTTATAATTTCCCTCACTGCAGAAAAATAATGTGTTTTAGGATCATAAATAAAAGTAGGTTCGGAAGCTGCACCATTCAGTTCAATGATTTTAAAATTTTTGCCATTCTCCAAATCCTCCCATGAATTGAATTTGACATCAAATCTTCCATAATAAAATCCATTGACTTGCGAACAAATTTCGTTAAATAAACTGTCCAGCTTAGGCGAAATCTTAGACGAACTATTATAAAAGGTTGATCCTCTTGCATGATTTCCAATACTGCTCAGGAGTACTTTTTCACTTTTTGCAGGAACAAAATCTTTGTCAAAAATACTATTCTGGAAAATTTCCGGATAAAACTTATGATATCTAAAATTGTATTTCACCAGCTCTGCCAAAGAATGCCGCCCATCTCCAACAATTTCAATTCCTTTCTTCTCAACGATTCCGCTGATGAATCATTTTTTCTGATTGGGAATCCTGATATAAAAAACACCAATTTCATTAGGAAAGTCTATGTATTCTTCTAATAAAATATCTTCATTTCCATATTTTTTAAAATAACTTTCAACCTGATCCGCATCAGAGACAAGCGCTACATTTCTTCCTCTGCAGCCGTTGTTGGGTTTTACGATAACAGGATAATCCAAATTATTGACATTAATAATATGTAAAGCTTCTTTAGCTGTTGACTTTTCATTAATAATAAAAGATTTTGCCCTGAATTTTTGTGGTATAAGCCCGTTTACAAAATTTTTATCCTCAAGAGTCATTCCACCATGAGGAATTGCCGGATTTACAGCCTTAAAGAAACCAAAAGACCGGGTTTTTATACTGATCCAGACATAATAAAAAATACAGGGAAAATAAATTGCCCACATAGGCCAGAATTCCCAGTGAGTGAATCTGTACCATCTGTACCGAAGTTTAAACCAAAGCTTTTTTTCCAATTTTAATATTTTGTATTTCCCTTTGAATCAAATCATTATATATGAAATCAATTTCCTGCTTTCTAATAACAAGCTGTGTAATACTTACTGTAACAAACTTTTCTTTTACAGATTTTTCCACATTCAGCTCCTTTTCAATGAGGTGCTCTTGATGAAAAGCAAAAATTTCCTTTTGAGTTATTTGTTTTCCCTGAAACCGTTCAAAACTTCTTTCTCTTTCAGCAATGATTTCATGATTGTAAAGTGTTGGTGATGACAATAAATGATTTTTATTTTTATCTAACAGAATCTGATGCTTTTTTTCTCCATCCCAAAGCATCCTGCACAGAGCATGTCCGGAGTACACCAATAATTGGAATGGCTCAATCCCGGAAAGATCATAACTCTGGAAAACATTTAAAATATTTTCCTTTTTTACCAGCTCCAAAAGAATAATTCCCCTGCTTTTTTTATAAGGCGGGCGGCTTGTATGCTTTTGAAAAGCCCCATTCAGAAGTATTACCACATTTCCATGATCATCGGCTGCGAACCAGGTTCCTGAAGCTTTTGCATCTTTTGGAAAGTATAAGTTTCTATCTTCCAGTTCTATCATATCAGGAAAAACAGCTTTTTCCCTGTCTTTTTTCTCATCCCTGTTCGAGGTAAAAAAAAGAGCATTTTCCGTACAAAAAAAACTTACTGTGCACATTGGATGCGAAATTTTATTGTAGATGGTGCCACTCCGAAATTATGGGGTATATCTTTCTGCTTAAACTCTTTCAGAGCTACTTTTATCAGAGCCTGATGATGGATCCCATGCTCAAAACAGTATAGTAGTTCCCTGAAATACGTAGTTGTAAGCTGTTCTTCCTGGCCGTCATCATTACAGAGGAGACAAATAAGCAGCTTATCTTCTTTAGAGATTTCCGAAACAATCCTATCAACAGCAGTAAACATATTTGCGATATTTTCCTCCAGTGCTTTGTTTCTTTCTCTTTTATCAAAAGAAAATCTGCCTTCGAGATAGCCATTTAAAACAACATCATAAATCTCCAGAATATGGCGAATATGCTGCCCGATAGTACTCCCGAATAAATACCGGCTCTGCCTGGTATATAGCTGATTGGTAATACCTCCCAGGGTATTCTTTAGATCTTTAAGGTTTTGTTTTATTTCTTCTATCATTTTTTTGCAGCAATAGATTTATTTTTGTAATAAAAAGACAAAATCTGTTTCCTGTTCATCACAATAATCAATCCGCAAAAAACGGCTGTAATTACAGCAAGGTAGAACAGTTTTCCGCCGTCGTTCTGCACATTAATACCTAGTTCTGTCAAATGAAATTTAATAGCACCTGCCATTAACCCTAATCCTAAAACAGCTCCGTATAAAGTAGTTCTTGGTATTAAAATTAAAACAGATGCAATAAGCTCTAAAATTCCAATCCCTATCCTTCCATATGGTTCCATGCCGATTTTTGAAAAGATGTAAACAGATTCCGGTGTAGCAGCAAATTTGAAATAAAGAGTCTGCAGCATAATAACTGCGGGAACAAGCTTGATAGCCCAATAAGTCAGTTTCATAATTGTGTTATTTTTGTGTTATTTTTTTCCAGTTCTTATCTGCTTTTATTTTGAGATTTCTTTCGTCTTTATTTCATCTATGAGCGACAATCGAACGAAAACAAAAGCAAACGGTTATAAAACAAATACAATTTTCCGTTGGTAATTTTGTATGTTTTAGGATTTACAGAAACTTTTTCACCATAATCTCCCATGGCATAGGCGCAGTAACCTCCATATTGAGGCAAATATTTATCGGGATCCTGTTGAAACTTAGCCTTATTTTCGGCGTTTTGAAAGTAATAGCTCGCTCCCTGAGGCTTTATTACAAATTTAGATGAGCCTTGCACAGCTTTCCCGGAAAAGTAGCTCACCACATCATACCCTGAATTTGCAATACCGTTTTCCTGATTTATATTTCCGTTTTGTGCAAAAACCAGGCTTCCTAAAAATAAAAGAATAGGAAATAAAAATTTTGTTTTCATACTTTTTTTTAAAGCTTAGTCGTACTCAGTTTTTATTCCTTACAATTTTTTTCTTACTTTTTTAAATTTAATTTTATTTTGTCTTTAAGATCTTGTGGAGCCTTTTGAGATACTTCCATATTATCACGAAAATGACTATATAATACCTTATCAATTATTTTTGTCTGTTTTCTAAAATTCCGGCAGCATTTGCAGAATGTGATATGGAACTTCAATTTCAGCCATGCAGAAGGAGAAAGGGAAATTTCTTCATGCTTAACGATATTAAGAGAAGTTTCTTCACAATTATGTAAAAGTTCATTAAAAAATTTCATATCACAAGCTTATTTCATTTTTTTCAAGACAGCTTCTTAATAATGTTTTTGAGCGAAAAAGAAGTACCCAGTAATTAGACGAAGTAATATTAAAATCCTTACAAATTTTTTCAGAATCTTCATCAAGCATATATTTGGCTATGAAAACAGGCTTTAATTTAGGGGGCAGTTTTTGAAGGCATAATTCCAAAATCTTATTAAATTCTTTGCTCAGAATATAATGATCTGTACTTTCCGAAATATAGTTTTTGTGGATATCCTGTTTCCATCTTCCATAGTTATTCAGATTAAAAAATGCTTCTTCAAAAGAATTTTCTGTGTCAGTAAGATATTCTTCGTATCCTTGTGAACTGCTTTTTTTCCTGTAGTAGTCTACAATTTTATTTTTAAGAATACTGGTGAGCCAGGTTTTGGGAGATGCTTTTCCCTGAAACTGATCAATTCCCTTATAGGCAGCCAAAAAGGTTTCTTGTACCAGATCTTCTGCATCTTCTTTCGAGCTTACTCTTGTCACGGCAAAAGCATATAGAAAATCTGCAAACTCATCAACCCACTGCTCGGGATTGAGATGATTTTTTTCATTCATAAGTATTTATTTCATCGATATAAAAATACTAAAATTGTTAACAACGTCCTGCATAATCAAAATACCTCTATTATTCTCATTAAATTCTGAGCAGTCTGTTTCAAAAATATCCAATTTCCTATCTTAATTTTTATATTAAAACCTCCAAAAATCTTATCTTTGCACACGGAAAATTCAATGTTTGGAATTCTACGTTTCTGGTTTGATATTCAAAACTTTAAACCTAAAACACCGAACCTTGAATTGTAAATACTGAACTTTAAACAAATAATTATGTTTCGATCGCACACAAACGGAGAATTATCTCTTCAACATCTTAATGAAGAAGTTACACTTTCAGGATGGGTACAAACTATCCGAGATAAAGGATTTATGATTTGGATAGATCTTCGAGATCGTTACGGAATTACTCAGCTGGTTTTCGATCAGGAGCGTTCTACAGCTCAGTTGATGGAAGAAGCGAAAAAACTGGGACGTGAATTTGTAATTCAGGTTAAAGGAAAAGTTATCGAAAGAGTAAGTAAAAACCCCAATATTCCAACTGGAGAAATTGAAATTTTAGTTGAAAAATTAACGGTACTTAATGAATCTCAGCTTCCGCCTTTCACTATTGAAGATGAAACGGACGGTGGTGAAGAACTAAGAATGAAATACCGTTACCTGGATATCAGAAGAAATCCGGTGAAAGATAAATTGATCTTCCGCCACAAAATGGCGCAAAAAGTTAGAAACTATCTTTCAGACAACGGATTTATCGAAGTTGAAACTCCGGTTTTAATTAAATCTACTCCGGAAGGAGCAAGAGATTTCGTGGTTCCGAGCAGAATGAATCCGGGGCAGTTTTACGCATTACCACAATCTCCACAAACTTTCAAACAATTGTTGATGGTTGGTGGAATGGATAAGTATTTCCAAATTGTAAAATGTTTCCGTGACGAGGATTTGAGAGCCGACAGACAGCCGGAATTTACACAAATCGACTGCGAGATGGCTTTCGTAGAGCAGGAAGATGTAATGAATGTTTTTGAAGGAATGACAAAAACTTTGTTGAAAGACATCACAGGTCAGGAATTCGGAGCGTTTCCAAGAATGACTTTCGCAGATGCGATGAAAAAATATGGAAATGACAAACCGGACATTCGTTTCGGAATGGAATTCGTGGAATTGAACGATTTAGTAAAAGGAAAAGATTTCAAAATATTTGATGAAGCAGAATTGGTTGTCGGAATCAATGTGGAAGGATGCGCAGATTATACAAGAAAACAAATCGATGAACTTGTTGATTGGGTGAAAAGACCGCAAATCGGAGCTTCGGGAATGGTTTGGGTAAAATTCCAGAATGATGGTGTAATAACTTCTTCTGTAAATAAATTCTACAATGAGGAAGATTTAGCGAAAATTATTGAAAAATTCGGAGCAAAAGAAGGCGATTTAATGTTGATTCTTTCCGGAAACGAAAACAAGGCAAGAACTCAGCTTTCAGCGTTGAGAATGGAACTTGGAAACCGTTTGGGATTAAGAAAAGGAAACGAATTCGCGCCACTTTGGGTGGTTGACTTCCCTTTATTGGAATTCGATGAAGAAAGCGGACGCTACCACGCCATGCACCACCCTTTTACCTCTCCAAAGCCGGAAGATATTCATCTATTGGAAACCGATCCGGGAAAAGCAAGAGCCAACGCTTACGACATGGTGTTGAACGGAAATGAAATCGGCGGTGGTTCTATCAGAATTTTTGATAAAGATCTTCAGTCTAAAATGTTTGATCTGTTAGGATTCTCAAAAGAAGAAGCAGAAGCCCAATTCGGATTCCTGATGAATGCTTTCAAATACGGAGCTCCGCCTCACGGTGGTTTAGCTTTCGGGTTTGACCGTTTGGTTGCTATTTTAGACGGAAATGAAGTGATCAGAGATTATATTGCTTTCCCTAAAAATAATTCAGGACGTGACGTGATGATTGATGCACCTGCGGAGATTGCTGATGAACAGCTTGATGAACTGGAATTGAAATTGAATTTAAAAGCATAAATTTAGGGCGGGGATTTTTTTCTCCGCTTTTTTAATCATCATGAAACTTTTTATTTCAATACTTACGATATTTGGATATGTTTCTGCAATAATTGCAATTGTATTTATAATCAGAGTTTTCGTAAAAAAAGCAACTTATTATCCGTCCAGCATGCAAAATGAGGTAACTAAAAAAATCTCTCACCTCCTTTATATCGCAGGATTTTTTGGCATTGCAAGTATGGCCTGCTTCTTTGGCGGGGAGCGAATTATAGTATATGATTTTAAAAAGACCCTGCGAGAGCATAAAATTGTTGCGGGCGAATTTAATGATGTGTTTTTTAGCAAAGAAGACATAAATGGTGTATTTGATAATTTTGAGAGTACAGAAGGACGTTATAAATGTGAAGCTTTTACAGGTTTTATTGATTTAGATAATGGAGAAAGTATTCCTGTTAAAGTTATCCGTCATTGTTACGAGAAAAACAGATATATTATTATCTCAAAAAAGTATGACCTGGATGCAACAATTGGGGATATTAGAACTTCTAAATTTGATGATATCAAAATAGACAGTTCAATTATTAAATCCACAAACTAAAAAACATTTAAACATAAAATCGAGAGGGTTTGTTTTCGGTACTTATAATTTAAACAATTTTTTTAAGTATTGCAATCCAAATTATTGAAAGCAATAATGATAAACAGGTGATACCCAATCCCGTTTTGTAAAGTCCGTATTCAATAACGCCTGATTTATAAGCTATAGAAAGAGCCAAAATACCAAACTCTCCGGTCTGCGAAAGCAAAGCACCTCCGTACCAGCTGGTTTTCCAGTCGTATTTCAGCAAACGAAAGACAACTGCAGACATAAAGCTATTACTTATCAGCACCACAAAAGTTCCCAAAAATATAAGCTCATAATTTGAATACAGATAGGAAATATCAAGACGAAGACCTATTGAAACAAAAAATAAAGTAACGAAGAATACTTTAAAAGGAGTAAGCGCGTGTTCCAACCAATTCAAAACTTTTGCCCTTCCGACAAACACTCCTGCTATGAAACTTCCCAACGCACTGCTGAGTCCTATACTTTCTGCAAAAAGACCAAAGCCAAGACATATAAATAATCCTGCAAATACCTGCAGATCATGATCATTACCCATACTTCCCAATAAACCCGATAATTTTATCTCCCTGGAGTTCCTTAATTTTTTAATAACAAAGAAAATAATTATACAGACGATAACCGGAAATAGAATGCTCCAGAAATTAAAACTCTTTCCGCTCCAAGCCTTCAGCAACGTGAGAACCGGAGCAAGAAGAAGATCCTGGAGTATAAGCATATTAAGAATTGTGAACCCAAAAGCAGTTTTCAGGCTATCGTATTTTTTTAGGAGCTCACTTACTACAGCGGTACTGTTGAAGACAAACAATATGGCAATCAGAACAATACTTTTAAAAGGAAGCTCCATAATATTCCCTACTAAAAAAGCAAAACCAATACTTAAAAGCGTCTTAATTCCCTGTGCTATAACGGGGCTTATCAACAGGCTGCGGTTGTCTGGCACGTTTATTTCCATCCCAAGGAAAAACATCATGAGCAATATTCCTATTTCTCCGATGATCTCAATCTGATGAGGCTGAGTGAAAACCTTTAAAATATGAGGCCCCAATACGACACCGGCAATGATATAGGCAATAAGGTAAGGCTGATTCAGCTTTTTAAGGATAAACATCATACCCAAAGTGGTAAGACATAACAGACATATCGGCCAAAGTAATGTATTCATAAGAGTTTATAAATATATTATTGCTTAACAGATATAAAAATAAAAATTGGCTTTCCAGTTACGGAAAACCAATAGAAATGATATTATAATTACTGAATTTCAATGAGGCGCGGAGCCTGCTTTTTAGCGTTTTCCGTTTTAGGAATTGTTAATTTTAAAACGCCGTTTTCATATTTAGCGATGATGTTTTCTTCGTCTACCACATCTTTAGCCAGCTGAAAACTTCGTTGGAAAGACTGATAGCTGAATTCTCTTCGCGTGTAATTTTCATTATTCTCTTCCACCTGATTTTTTCTTGAAGATGAAATGGTAAGCATGTTGCCTTCCAGTGTAATTTCAAAGTCTTGCTTATCCATACCCGGAGCGGCTACTTCCACTTCAAAATTTTCAGAATTTTCCTTGATATTCACAGAAGGAATAGTGGTAAGTGTGGAAGAAAAATTATTATTGCCCCAATTAAAAAGTTCGCGGTTGAAAAAATCGTCGAACAACATACGTGGATTTGCAGGGAGCAAACTGCCATTCTTTCTTTTTACGATTGACATAATACGAATTTTTAAGGTTAAACAATAAATTAAAGAACACACTTTACTATTCACAAACAATATACCAATCCATATTGAGGAAAAAATGACACATTTTAAATGAAAAAATGGCATATTAATGTTAATTTTTAAGATTTTATAGTAAATTTTTAAAAACACATCCATTTTAACGGCACAATCATTGTACTTTCCAACTCAAAACGTAAGACAATGAAAGCAATTTGGAACGGCGCCATTGGCTTTGGTTTAGTCAATATTCCTGTAAAGATTTATTCCGCCACAGAAACCAGTAAATTGGATTTGGACATGCTTGATAAATCCGATTTTTCGAATATTAAATTCAAAAGAGTAAACGAATCTACAGGAAAAGAAGTAAAATGGGAAAACATTGTAAAAGGTTATCTCATGGACGACAGATACATTATTCTTGATGAAGAAGATTATGAGGCAGCAAGCCCAGAAAAATCAAAAATCCTTTCTATCGATCAGTTTGTAAAAGAAATAGAGGTAGATTCCGTATATTTTGAGAATCCGTATTATCTGGAACCTCAAAAAAATGGTGAAAATGCTTACAGGCTTCTGTTGAAAGCTTTATCAGAAACAGAAATGGTGGGTGTGGGAACTTTTGTTCTTCGGGAAAGTGAAGCCATCGGAATGATTCGTCCTTACAATGATGAGGTTTTGGTATTAAACCGATTAAGATTTGCCCAGGAAATACGAGATTATAAAGATCTGAAAATTCCGGCAAAAAAAGCCCCAAAACCTGCCGAACTTAAAATGGCAATAAGTCTTATAGAACAACTTTCTCAGGAGTTTGATCCTTTCATGTATAAAGATACCTATTCTGAATCTTTATTGAAAATCATTAAGCAAAAAGCGAAAGGTAAGAACGTAAAAGCTAAAAAAGCTGAACCTGCCAAAGAAGGTAAAGTGATTGATTTAATGGCTCAATTAAAAGCCAGTTTACAAACCTCCAAATCTAAAAACGCATCGTAATGGCACTCAAAGATTATAACGCAAAAAGAAAATTCGATGAAACCAGCGAGCCTAAAGGAAAATCTAAAAAAAGTAAAGACAAACTTATTTTTGTGATCCAGAGGCATGCGGCTTCAAGGCTTCACTATGATTTCAGGCTGGAAATGGAAGGCGTTCTGAAAAGCTGGGCCGTTCCGAAAGGGCCGTCATTAGACCCGAAAGACAAACGTCTGGCGATGATGGTGGAAGATCATCCCTATGATTATAAGGATTTTGAAGGAAATATTCCCGAAGGCAATTACGGAGCCGGACAGGTGGAAATCTGGGATAGCGGAACTTACGAACCATTGGAAGAAAACTCTAAACTATCCGATGAAAAAGAGCTGTTAAAAGAACTTCATGCCGGTTCTTTGAAGTTTATTTTACACGGAAAAAAGTTAAAAGGAGAATTCGCTTTGGTTAAAATGAAAAATACTGAGGAAAACTCCTGGCTTTTGATTAAACATAAAGATGAATTTGCCGAAAGCGATTATGACGCAGAAGAAAATACAGCCAAAAACTCTCAGGTTACAAAATTTTTAGAGGAAAAAAAAAGCCTAAAAAGCGCCAAAAAGAAGTCATAACTTCAGAAACCAAGCCAAAATTTCAACGATTTAATTCTTTAGTTGACGAAAAAAAAGTAAAGAATTTCATCAAGCCCATGCTTGCAAAATCCTTTGAAAAACCATTTGATGATGAAGAATGGGTTTTTGAAATAAAATGGGACGGTTACCGCGCTATTGCCGATCTCAGCAAAGATCAGCCGCTCTTCTACTCCCGAAACGGAATTTCTTTTTTGTCGAAATTCGAAAAAGTTGCGCAGGATTTTGATAATCAAACACATCCAATGATTCTGGATGGCGAAATTGTAGCTTATGATGAAAACGGAAGACCAAACTTCCAGCTGCTTCAGCAAATTGGCGATAATCCTAATTTGGCCCTCGTTTATCAGGTTTTTGATCTGCTTTGGCTCAATGGCCATTCTACAGAAGAGCTTCCTTTAACCCAACGAAAAGAATTATTAAAAGAAGCTTTAATTGAAACTGATGTTATCAAATATTGCGACCACATTCCCGAAAAAGGCATTGATTTTTTTGAACAGATGAAAAAAATGAAGCTGGAAGGAATGATTGCTAAAAAAGCAAACAGCCTCTACATTGAAAATCACAGAACTACCGACTGGCTTAAAATAAAATTTACCAACACAGAAGAAGCGATCATTTGCGGGTTTACCGAGCCTCGTGGTTCAAGAAAGGGCTTTGGAGCCTTGGTTTTAGGCAAATATATTGACGGAAAGCTGGTTTATGTAGGTCATACCGGAACGGGATTCAATAAAGAATCTTTAAATCAGATGCATGAAAGGCTTAAAAAATTAACTGTTAAGACCTCTCCTTTTGAAAATAAACCCAAAACCAATATGCCTGTTACCTGGATTAAACCGGAGCTGGTTTGTGAAATAAAATATTCTGAAATTACTAAGGATGGTATTTACAGGCATCCTGTTTTTGTGGCCATTCGTGAAGATAAAGAACCGGAAGAAGTTAAAAGTTCATCAGACGAAATCAGTAACATCCATCAAAAAACAAAAGAAATGAAAGCTACAATACCTTCAAAAAAAACCAAAACATCTGAAAAAGAAAAGGAAATCACTCTGAACAAGCATAAGGTAAAACTGACCAATCAGGATAAAATCTATTTTCCTAAAGATGGCATTACAAAAGGCGATGTAATTGACTATTATCAGTCGGTTGCCGAGTATATTTTACCACACCTGAAAAACCGTCCGCTTTCATTAAACCGCTTCCCGAATGGTATTGAAGAGCAAAGCTTTTACCAGAAAGATGCCAGTGACAATATCCCCGACTGGGTAAAAACAACACAGGTGTATTCGGAGTCCAATGACAAATACATCGATTATATTTACTGTAATGACAAAGCAACTTTAGCGTATCTGAATAATTTGGGCTGTATCGACCTTAATCCTTGGAACAGCTCACTTCCAGACTTAGAACATCCGGATTTCTTGGTCTTAGACCTCGATCCTTCAAAGAAAAATACTTTTGATGATGTCATTGAAACAGCTTTACAGGTGAATGAAGTTTTACAATCTATTAAAATTGAAGGGTATTGCAAAACCTCCGGAAGTACGGGAATCCATGTCTATATACCGATGGGTGGAAAGTATGATTTTGACCAGGTGAAAGATTTTGCGCATATTCTGATGAAGCAGGTTAATGAAAAATTACCAAAAATCACAACCCTAGAAAGAAGTTTACAAAAAAGAGATGACAAGAAAATTTACCTTGATTATCTTCAAAACAGAACCGGACAAACGTTAGCCAGTGCTTACAGTTTGCGCCCAAAAGAAGGTGCTTCCGTTTCAATGCCTTTGGAATGGGACGAGCTGAAAAAGGGTTTAAAACCCACAGATTTTAATATTCATAATACACTGGACAGAATTAAAGAAAAAGGAGATTTGTTTAAACCGGTTTTAGGAAAAGGAATTGATATGATGAAGGCGTTGGAATTGTTAGAAAATAAATAGAAAATTATAATTGATTAGCATAAAATTTTAGTGTTTCCTCAGACTCTAAATTTCTAAATTCTATACCCCAAATTTCTCCAACAGACAAGATTAAATTAGAAATATAGGAATTTATATAACCTAAAGACATATCCAAAAAAATAAATTCAATAAAATCAGTATCTTCAGATATTTTATTTGTCACAATGTTCTTAATTGATGTTGGAGATGAATGCGTATGAGTAGAAAATAACTTATAATAAGCTTTGAAGACTTCTAAATTAAATCTTCTCCTTTCTACTATTTCAAATTGTGTTAAAATTGTCGATCTATTTCCTTTTATAATTTGTTTTTTCACATCATTATTTAATTCTAGAAATTTAGTATTACTCTCAATATTCAAGCAATACTGTTTTTCTTTTTCCTTAAAATAGTGCTTATTTTCTTCAGTTGGTAGTAATGGATTGTAAATAATCTGACATGCAATTGAATCATGATACTCTAATAAGTCTAATTTTAATTTGAGATATTCACCTTCATAATTTTCACAAAGTAAATACCAATAAATATTACAAATCTCTAATTGATTTCTTAATAAGCTATAAATTGACGAGCTATCAACAAAACTAAAAGATTTATTAGAATCAATATTTAAAAGTTTTAAAATTGAAAAGTTTGTATTAATTGTCTTAGCTAAATAATGTGTTGCCTTTTGCTTCCTTATATCGTCAGTAACTAAACCATCAAAAATATTTGAAAGTTCACATCCAATTTCTGTAATCAACTTAAAATCATCGATAAATGATTTATCAGTACTTAAATATTTTTCTATCATATAAATTTTAAGGTAGTTTTGCCACCAACCTTTCCGGCAATATTTTTAAAATCAAATAAATCATTTTCCACTTAAAATTAGGAACAATGGTAAAAGAATTTCCGGCGTTGACAATAAACTTTGCAACATAATCTGGCTCCATAATTAAAGATTCATTCAATTGTAATCCTTCGTTGATTTTTGTTCGGATATAACCGATCACCAAGACATTCACTTTAATGTTTCTTGAAGCTAACTC
The DNA here is from genome assembly GCA_965651845.1 of uncultured Chryseobacterium sp. Lineage (GTDB taxonomy): Bacteria > Bacteroidota > Bacteroidia > Flavobacteriales > Weeksellaceae > Chryseobacterium. Next base: position 15,673 of record CBFGVN010000033.1, read on the forward strand.
CTGTCTCAGTCCAGCTAAATACGTTGTAAAAGCCGCTTTTGTGCTTCCATACACAAAGTTACTTTTTCTACCACGAACTCCTGAAAGTGAAGACAATCCGATGATTCTTTCCAAGTTTTTATTGCTTTCATCTGTCGCAATAATATTTAAGATGGAAACCGCTCCCATATAATTGGCCAGCATCATTTGTTGAGCACTTTTAAAATCTCTCAATGCCGTTTCATTATCTACTAAAAATCCTGCTGCATAAACAACGACATGAGGTTTTATGGAAAGTTCATCGTAAAATTTTTGGTGTGAATCGAAGTCTGTCGAATCGAAAGATAAAACCGTAACTTTTGAATGAAGATTATTTTGTCGGATAAAATCTTCCAGAGATTGTGTATTTCTGGAAGCTGCAATTACAGAAAAACCCTTTTCAATATATTGTTTGATGCATTGTTTGGCAACATCGGAATTAGCACCCAGAATGAGAACGGTTTTTTCTGTATTTTGATTCATAGGGCAAAGATATTTTTTTTAATTCTTAAACACGAATTTCACAAATATTTTCACGAATGAGCATTAATTATTATAAAGGCTTCGACTCCGCTCAGCCTGACAGTGGATAAAAGTTACGAATAGTATTAGCGTTGTCAGACTGAACGGAGTTGAAGCCTCTATAAAATCTGGACTCGTTGAATGACAAAAGGTTTAAAATGTATATAAAAAGTTTCGGCGGGGTGAGCAAAGCTCACCCCGCCGAAACGAAATATCTTCAAAAAATAAAAACTAGGTTTTGTCGTCGATTTC
>CBFGVN010000034.1:0-16442 GCA_965651845.1 uncultured Chryseobacterium sp.
CCTGAAAAAGATCGTCGCGATCGTCTTTCTCGTCCATATACATTTTAGAAATCTTGAAAATGATTCCTTTATGCTTTTCAATTTTTTCTAAAAATTCCTGTTCTAATGAGATCATGTTATATTGTGCTCTATAAAGTTAGTTTTAGTTTAAAAAAAATGTTACAGTTTTTAATGAAATAATTAAAAAACCCGGCAGAATATTTTCCGCCGGGCTTCTTATATGTAATTAAATTTATTATTATTCCACAATTAATTTCTTGGAAACAGAAGTTCCATTAGAATTTATTTTCACAATATAAACCCCTTTTTCAAGTCCGTTTATATTGATTTTATTAATTCCTTTGCTTAATTTATCAGCTTGTTTTACCAGCTTTCCTGAAACATCATAAATTTCGAATGTTGAATCATTTTTGTTGTTTTCTATCGTGAACATTCCACCTTTAACAGGATTCGGATAGATTGTAAATTGATTCTCACTTCCATTCGCTACTTCATTCGTTGCCAAAACTCCATTTCCTATTCCTACTGCATACCAGGCTTTTATGTTCTGAAGCTGTTCGTTACCCGATGCTCCATAAAGATCAGTTACCGCCTGCTTGGTAGCATTATATGCATCCATATAAGTTGTATTTGGAGTCATATAGGTGGTAAGAGCTCTGTAAATAATCTTTTCCGCTTTTTGAATTGTAATTCCTGAGACATTAAAAGCATTCCCGATATCATTGGTTCCCGAACCTCCGTTTGACAGAAGATAGAACCAATAATTTCCTACTCCACTGTTGGTATGCACACCACCCCAGTCATTTTGTGCTGTAGGATTAGCGGTACTTTTCCAATAAGTTCCCAGATAAGTATCCGGCTGCTGTCCACCTAATAATGCTGGTCCTGCATTTGGATTAGAAAGATTTCTGAAGTATGCGGGTGTGATAACGGCTCCATTTATAATTCCTTCCCCAATTGTCCAGTTCGGATTGATTCCTGAATAAAATTCAATCGCAGCTCCCATCATATCAGCAATGGATTCATTAATTGCTCCGGATTCACTTTCATAGTTTAATCCACCTAATCCATTTCTACCTATAATTAGGTGTGAATATTCATGTCCCGCCACATCAATTCCCACGATAGGGTTTGCAATTATTCCCGACGGATAAGGAGGATATGCTCCGTTTCCGTACACCATACAAACTATCCCGTTTGAATCTACCGCCGCTGCATTCATTCCAAATCCTACCGGAAGGCTGGAATCCAGCACATGAAAGTCTACATTATAATAATTTCTGATAATAGAACCATTGCCGTCATAGCTATTTCTATTATGTTTACTTATATAATAATCATGAGCTTTTTCTATTGCCCATTGTACTTCGACAGCCGGTTTTGTATTAGCAGCTGTGAAGTTTGGAGTAGTATTTGTGTATTCTACAGCACCAGTAAGCTCACCTGTTGTCGAATCATAATTCCCATTAAGATTAGTAGCATCTAATGTGTGAATATTTCTTGCATTATCTTTTAACCTATAGCTTCCATTATAAGAGTCTACAGTAATAGGCTGTACTCCTTTATATAATGTCATGCTGTTAGAAGGGAAATCTGCTTTGTAAGATTTTTCAATTTTCTTTACAATATTTTTTGTGGTATTATCAATATAATAAACAAACGCATTTAGTGGTTTTAATGAAAATGCTTCTATTTTGGATACTGAATGTAGTTCTGCTCCACGTCCCGTATTTACTTTTGCGATTAATTGTTCATAATTTGAAAAACTTGTTTTCCCTTCAGCTTTCATGTCTAATGCAGCAATCTTTTCGGCTTCCATTTCAGAGATTGCATTTCCTACCGACACATTAATTTTGTCTGAAACTTCCCCGTTTACATACGTCAGCATTCCGTTTTTTTCATGAATCAAAATGAATTCATCACCCACTTTTATCCCTTTAAAATAATGCTGATAAACCAAATGCTTAATCCCTAACTCATCTGTTGACTCCTTAACAAATTTAAAGCTATGATCAGAATCCGTTCGCAGCCATTCTCCTAAATGAGCTATTAAAAAATCACTGCTAATGTTTTGTCCGCTAAAATTAGCATTAAAATTTCCCATTGCAGAAGTTTTGGAAATTCTTGGTAAATTCTGTACAGAAATTTCAGTGTTATCTTTGTGGTGCTGAGCTTGTAATAAAGAAATTGGTGCAATAACAAAGGCTGCAACGAAAGCCAACGCCTTGACAGATGTAATTTTTTTTTTCATTTTTGCGTTTAATTTATTCCACCGCAAATTTATACATTTAAATAAAATATCAAAATTATTACATAATATTTAACATATGATCAATAATTTTAAAATAAAAATAAATTTACCATTCTTTTGTTTCAAAATAAATTATTAACAAATATCTTATACATCGATACTTTTTTACACAAATAATAACGTACAAGACAATAATTTTAATATCAAAAAAAAATCAGGAGTACAAAAAAAGTCCCCTACTAATTTTCACTTAGTTGAGGACTTATATATATTAAAATCAGGAATTTATACTAAAAAATATAATCGGTGCTTAAAAAATTAGAATCGTGATCTCTTACAATAGTATTCAGTAAATTCTTATTGGAATCTGTAATTTTCGCAGCCACCAAAGAACGGATCGAGAACGAACGAAGCGCATCAAACACAGAAAGCGTACCTTCCGCACTGTCTTTTCTACCTGTAAACGGGAAAACATCGGGACCTCTCTGAGCCTGACAATTGATATTGACACGGCTTACCAGATTTACAAACGGATCGATCAGCTTTGCCACCTCAACCGGATCTTCACTGAAAATACTCACCTGCAGTCCATGATCAGCATTCACCTGATAATCGATCGGCTCTTCAATATCATCAAACGGAACAACCGGAATTACAGGGCCAAACTGCTCCTCATGATACAATTTCATTTCACTGTTCACAGGATATACAACTGCAGGAAAAACAAAAGATTCTTCTGTAAATCCGCCATTTTCATTTAAAACTTTCGCTCCTTTAGCCAAAGCATCATCAATACATTCTTTCAAATAAGGAGGTTTATTCACTTCAGGAAGCGGTGTGATTTTCACGTCTTTTTCCCATGGAAGCCCTGCCTTCATTGCAGAAACCGCAGCCGTCAGCTTTTGGGTAAATTCTTCCGCCACCTCTTTCTGAACGAAAATCAACTTCAGCGCCGTACATCTCTGTCCGTTGAATGAAAGCGATCCTAAAATACATTCACTCACCGCTACGTCAAGATCAGCATTTTTCGTAACAATTGCAGCATTTTTCGCATCTAAGCTTAAAATTGCTCTTAGACGATTCACTTTCGGATGAAGCTTTTTCAAACCATTGGCCACCTTACTGGAACCGATAAACGCCAAAACATTCACTTTTCCGCTTTCCATGATTGGGGTGATGATTTCCGAACCTTTTCCATATAAAGTATTTACCGTTCCTTTCGGGAATGCCTCCTGAAAAGCCTTTAACAGAGGATAATGAGCCAATACCCCATGTTTAGGAAGTTTAAACAGGATCGTATTCCCCATGATCAATGCGGGGATAAGAGTCGTAAAAATTTCGTTTAAAGGATAATTAAAAGGTCCCATGCTCAATACCACGCCAAGAGGCGCTCTTCTGATCTGTGCAATTGTTCCTTCTGCCTGCTGGAAACGTGAAGATTCGCGGTCTAAATCTTTCAGTGCATCGATGGTTTGGTTGATATAATCTACCGTTCTATCAAATTCTTTGGTAGCATCTGCCAACGTTTTTCCGATTTCCCACATCAATAATTTGATCACCAGATCACGCTGCTGAATCATCAGATACACAAACTTCTGCATACATTTGATGCGGCCTTCTACAGACATCGTCGGCCATTCTCCAAGTCCGTTATTATAAGCTTTTACCGAAGCTTCCAATACTTCAAGAGCTTCTTTCGGACCGATATTCGGGACACTTCCCAACAATTTTCTTTCCAGTCCGTTTTCTGTAGGAATGCAGACAGGGGAATAGATATTTTGTACATCACCGTTCCACTCTACCAAGTCTCCGTTTAAGAGATAAACCCTCTGATGAATCTCGGGAACTTTATACTCTTCGGGAATTTCGTTTTCGGATTTGAATATTTCATGATTCGATGGTGTCTTTACTGAATCCATAAATTTATTTTTTTAATTAGTGTGAATTTTAATAGAATAAAGGTAGATGTAAAAAATGATTTTAAAAATAGGCGTTTAATAGATTTGTTCTATTTGAAAGGTTTTTTAATTAAAATTAATATTGATTAATATTTAACGTTGAAAGCTTTTGGTATAAGTTTAAAAGATGCTTCGACAGGCTCCTTTAGATCATCAATCCGGAACATCAGCATGACATCGCGACAAATATGCTGTTTAATGTAAACAGTTAGTATTAGAGATGTCATGCTGAGCCTGTCGAAGCATCTTTTATAATTTATTAATATCAATTTTATCACAAATGAAAATACCTAGGATCCGGGTACTGAAACTCAAAATCCAACTCCGAGATTAATTTTGCAGGTGAAATCAGTCTTCCTTTATCCGTTCGTTCTCCCGAATAAGGAAGGTCTTTCTGAGCATTGATGATCTCTTCCTTATCAGGATGAATCGGTGCTACCACATTGTACACCTTCGAATGCAACTGTTTTTCCAGCATTTTTTCAACGACCGAACAGATATCCGCATAATGAATATGGTTCACCAGCTGATCAAGACCGGAAATATTGTAGTTCTTCAACAGCCTTTCGCCACCCATCAGTCCGGCAAGCCTGAGGATATTCACCTGAGAAAATTTATTTTTAATAAAGCTTTCACTTTCCACATTGTCGGCAGGTTGATCGTCTTCTGTAAATTCTTTTTCATCCTGAGAATAAACTCCGGTAGAGCTCATCAAAAATAACTGGCCTTTATAATCTCCCAAAAACCTCAACAGATTTTCCTGTCTGGTTTTCATTGAAACCTGCATTCCCCTGATTCCTGAAAACGGGACGGTAACAATCACCGCATCCAATTGTGAAATAACTTCCCATTCCTTCGCTTCAGAAGGCTGATCATCCGGAAAACTCGCCAATGTTGCATGATATCCTTTGAATGTAAAATCTTCTATTTTTGATGCTGATGTAGTGGTTACGAAAATTTCATACCGGTCGGATACCCTTTCCGCAATATGAGAGCCCAGCCATCCGCAGCCGATGATTCCTAGTTTTTTCATTGTTATTGTTTAGTATTATTTAAGTTTTTCAAAAATATTACTTTTAATGTGAATTTCGTATGGAAAAATTTTGCTTAGATTCCTACGGGATGACAAACTGTATGCTTAGATAAAGCTTCAATAAAAAAACTCAGCGGTAAGCTGAGTTAATGATTCAAATTTTATTTTTTGTCTTTCTATTAATCTACTGTTTTTACTATCGGACTTCCATTATCCTGGCTGCCTTTTGCTACAGAAGAATTTTTCGCTGCCTTTACCAGCTCATTCACATCGGAATACAATAGTTCCCATCCCAGAACATCTTTCATCGCAGTGATCAGGTTAAGGTATGATTTCAATACTTTCTCCAGATTTTTACGAATGGCTGAAGCGCTTGCCATCTGCCGAAGGTCTGCGTTGGCTTCCGCCTGCTGTGCAAAAATGACTTCAAAATCTTCCTGTTTCGTTTTCATTTCCGCAAAAGCGGTGTTGATAGAAAGTGCCGTCATCTTCTGTTGGTTTCCCGGAAGCTCTAATGCTTCGATCAGTTTTTTCATCTGCGCGGTCTGTGAAGAATAGCTTAAACGGTCGATATCCAGTCCGAAAGTTTTAAACACTCCATACAGGTCTTCTGCCAATTGAACATTGGGAGCCGAAGGAAGCTGTCGGTAACCGTTCAGAAATACTTTCAAATTGGAATACGCAATATCCCTTTCGCGGTCTGCAGAAGCGACGTCTTTTCGCTGAAGGTCTGCTTTGTATATACTTTGTCGTACTCCATATATGAAGCCTGTAAAGCCACTGCAAGAGGATGATTGGTAATAACAGGATATTTTCCTGATTGAGAGTTTGAAATAATTCTTTGAACTAAAGTCGCAAGGTCTTTGGTAGTTAATCTAACTAGTGAAATTTTCATACGTAAATTGTGTTTTTATTATTAATTATTGAAATATTTTCAAGAAACAAATATAATAATTTAGTATTTAATCCCAAATAATATGTTGGAAATAAAATGCAATTGCAGGAACTTCCCCACAACTTGTTTGAGACTTCCTGCAATTGCAGGAGGTTATAAACAGTCTTGTTTTAACAAACTGCGAGTGCGGGTGTTTGTCGCAAGGGTGTTTATAAGGTTCTGCGGATGCGGGTGGTTTTGATGAGGTTGTTTTGAGTATCAAATTTATAATAAATTCCGTAGAAGTACTGAAAAGACTTTAAAAGGTCTTTCGTAAATTGTAATAGTATTTTAAATAAAATCAGCTATTTACGGTTTTCCGTACTTATTAAGATTTTAAAATAAATATATTTGAAAACTAACATAAAATTATATAACCATGAGTGATTTAGATTACAACTCAATTAAAAGAAAAATTGAAAGTCAAAAATGTTCTGAACATAATAATAATCCACAATTCATTAAAACTTCAAAAGGATTTGAAATCAAAGCTTGTTGTGAAAACTTCAGAAGTGAATTAGTTAAAAGATCAGAAAAAATCATTGCTGAAGAAACAAAAAAGTCTATTGAAAAAATGATGAAAAATATTTTTAAAAAATAGTGAGTCTAAATATCCGAAAGCTACAAGATATTTATAAATCAATTATAAAGTATTAATATATAATCATTCAATCAACTTTTTAAAACTCAGTGAAATATTTCGATATTATGAAGATTTAATTTATTTTTGAAAAAAAACTATTATGATAGATATTTCTACAGAATCTAACCACTTACAATTACATTATTATTTAGAGAAAGGAAGCCATTCAATGGATGCTTTAATATTAAATCGAGCAGAAAATGAATTATTAAAAATTTTTAAAGAAATATCTACAATATTAGACGTAGATGTAATTGTTGAAACTCAAGCTCTAGAAGAGGGTGGAATAAAAGCTATATATAAATTTGTAACCAAAAAAAAATATAGAAAGAATATCACTATTATTTCTACATTTATAGGAACTATTGCTTCAGCAGTGCTTATAAATGTGGCAACTGATAAATTCAATACTGATGAAGAGATGGAAAATCTTCAAAAACAGGAATTGCGTCTCAAAATTCAGAAACTAAAAAATGAGATTAAAGAACAGGAAAATGATAACAAAGGCAAAGAAAATACAGTTGTTGAAGTAAATAATTCAATTGAACAATTCACAGATTCGGAGACTATAGAGGAAATTTCAAATTTTATTTCGGAAAGAAACAAAGTGAAAATTTATAAATCAAATTTTTATCGAAATATCAAAAATGAAAAAAAGGTTATTAAAGTATCAACGCAGTTAATTGATGCAAATCAGAATCCTATTACAAAAGAACAAACTATTGTTAGAGAAGATTTTCAAGATTTAATAATAGAAAATTATCAAATTGAAGATGATTATAAAGAACAAATAACAATGGAAATTATTTCTCCTGTTCTTCAAGGAAATTCTTTAAGATGGAAGGGAATTCTAAACGGTGAAATTGTCAATTTTAATATGAGAGATAAAAAATTTAGAGATTTAATTTTAACAAAAAATTTAAAATTCTCTAATGGCACTAAAATTATATGCGATTTAGAAACTAAAAGAAAAATGGATAAAGAGGGTGATATTATTTTAGGAGCAAAAAGTGTCTATACGGTAACGGCAATCTTATATTCAGATGGAACAAAAGTAGATATATTATAATTATTTATAATCAGATTTTCTATGTATCCTACTCAGCACGCTGTACAGATTTGATTTATATTCTGAAAATATACAAGCACTATAATCTATTTAATAGAAAAACTTTGTCAAAGATTTTAAACTTTGGCTACGCCGAATCTTCGATTTGACAAAGTGTGAGTTACAACAAACTCTCATCCACAAAATTCGGAAGCGTTACTTTCAGCTTTGGTTCTGCTTCCATGGCTCTTTTGATGGCGAAAACAGCACCTTCGTTTCTGGCCCAGCTTCGTCTGGAAATTCCGTTGTTCACATCCCAGAAGAGCATTGATTTTAATCTTCTATCGGCATCATCACTTCCGTCCAAAAGCATTCCGAAACCACCATTGATCACTTCTCCCCAGCCGACACCACCTCCATTGTGGATGCTCACCCACGTCGCCCCACGGAAACTGTCACCAATCACATTATGAATCGCCATATCTGCTGTAAACCTCGAACCGTCATAAATATTGGAAGTCTCCCTGTACGGCGAATCCGTCCCTGAAACATCGTGATGATCTCTTCCCAACACCACAGGCCCGATCTCCCCGTTTTTAATAGCTTTGTTGAAAGCTTCCGCAATTTTCATTCTTCCTTCTGCATCGGCGTATAAAATTCTTGCCTGAGAACCTACGACCAATTTATTTTCCTGCGCTCCTTTAATCCACTGAATATTATCCTTCATCTGCTGTTGAATTTCTTCAGGAGAATTCTGCTGAATTTCTTCTAAAATGGCACACGCAATATCATCTGTTTTCTGCAGGTCTTCCGGTTTTCCGCTCGTACAAACCCAACGGAACGGCCCGAAGCCATAATCAAAGCACATCGGTCCCATAATATCCTGAACATAGCTCGGATATCTGAATTCTCTTCCCAATGTAGGATTTTCCGCCATTACATCGGCTCCGGCTCTTGAAGCTTCCAGCAAGAAAGCATTTCCGTAATCGAAGAAATAAGTTCCTTTTGCCGTATGTTTGTTGATCGCTTCTGCATGCCTTCTCAAGCTTTCCTGAACTTTATCTTTAAATAATTCAGGATTTTCCGCCATCATCGCATTGGATTCCTCAAAACTTTGTCCGACAGGATAGTATCCTCCCGCCCAAGGATTGTGAAGCGAAGTCTGATCTGAACCGATATCGATTCTTATATTTTCCTGATCAAATTTTTCCCAAACTTCAACTACATTTCCAAGATACGCCAAAGAAACAGTTTCCTTATTTTCCTGGGCTTTTCTTACTCTTTCTACCAGCTCATCAAGGTTTTCATGAATTTCGTTTACCCATTTCTGCTCATGACGGATTTTGGTGATTTTTGGATTTACTTCCGCACAAACGGTGACACAGCCTGCAATATTTCCTGCTTTTGGCTGAGCACCACTCATTCCGCCTAAACCTGACGTTACGAAAAGTCCGCCTTGTGGTTCTTTATTGATTTTTCTGAAAGCATTTAAAACCGTGATCGTCGTTCCGTGAACAATACCCTGCGGACCAATGTACATATAGCTTCCCGCCGTCATTTGTCCGTACTGTGTAACACCCAACGCATTGAATTTGTCCCAATCATCTGGTTTGGAGTAATTTGGAATCATCATCCCGTTGGTTACCACCACTCTCGGTGCATCTTTGTGAGACGGGAATAATCCCATCGGATGGCCTGAATACATTACTAATGTCTGTTCGTCGGTCATTTCCGAAAGATACTTCATCGTTAGAAGATACTGCGCCCAGTTGGAAAATACTGCGCCGTTTCCACCGTAAGTAATCAGCTCGTGAGGATGCTGCGCTACCGCGTAATCCAGATTATTCTGAATCATGAGCATGATGGCTTTTCCCTGCTCAGATTTTCCAGGATAATCGGAAATAGGTCTTGCTTTCATCTCATAATCGGGACGCAAACGATACATATAAATTCTTCCGTATTTTTCTAATTCTTCCCTAAATTCCGGCAATAACTCCGCATGGAATTTTGGATCGAAATAACGTAATGCATTTTTTAAGGCTAATTTTTTCTCTTCCTCCCCTAAAATTTCTTTTCTTTTCGGAGCGTGGTTGATATTGGTTTCGTATGGTTTTGGCTGCGGCAACTGGCTTGGAATGCCCTGCTGTATCTGTTCTTGGAAAGTCATACTGCGGTTTAAAGTTCTTTTTTAACGTTTAAAGTTAATTTTAAATTCAAAGTTTTAAAGATATTCAAATTCGAAAATCCCTGCAACTAATGTTTGAAAATTTGCGGTGCGAGAAATTCCCCTCCTCTGGAGGGGTGGCGAAAATTCGGAAGAATTTTTGACGGGGTGGTTTGTATGTATATTTTTTCGAAGTTTTTGTTTTGGTTTTATTGAACCACCCCGTCTTCCGTTGGTCGAATCCACCCCTCCGAGGGAGGGGAATTTTTGTTGTGGATATTGAAGAATTTGATCTAATATTTATAATGTTCAATGATGAAATTTTCTAAGTCTTTCATTACACAATTCCTAAATTATTCCTCACATCAAAATCTTTTATCCTAAAGACTTTCAATGCTAAAGATTCCACGTATTCTGTTCTTACATCATCGTATTCTTGTTTTTTATCATGGCTCCAACCATCAATCTCGATTACTAATCCTAAAGTTTTCACATAAAAATCAACAATATAATTTCCAATAATTCTTTGCCTGTCAAAATCAATATTGTGAAATGACTTTGCACGAACCTGTTGCCAAAAGAGGACTTCGCCAAGGATTCCTGCCTTACGTTTTCCTCTTATCAGCTTTTTTAAATTTGAATTGTAGGGTAAGTTTTCTACAAAGTTCCTGAGAATGGGAACTCCGTTGATCTCTGTGAGAATTTCTTTCATTATTTGTGGTTTTTTGGACTCAAAAATAAAAATTTGTTGGAATTTGAATGAGTTTTTTGTGTGTTTTATTGAACCACCCCGTCTTCTCCTTTTAGTCGAATCCACCCCTCCAAGGGAGGGGAATTCACGTTGTAGATAATTCAGGATATTTATTATTGTGATATAGTTTAGATTAAGATAACAAAAAACCTTACTGTTGCAGTAAGGTTAATCTATTAAATCATCGTTTTCTTCTTCGTGGTCATCTTCATTATCGCTGAGGCTCCAATAATTGTTTTCTTCATCTTCGCTTCCGATATCTTCCATTTCATCATCATCTTCAATTCCAGGAATATCGAGGCCTTTATCTATTTTATCTTCTTCAAAATCTTCATCTTCATAGGGAACTCCGTTTCCATCGAGAGGAATGTGCTTTTCCTGTCTAAAAATATCTTCGTTTGGACTGTAATCCATCTGTTCTAGTTTTCTGTCCTGTTCTTTAGGACTATTTTCAGGTGCCATAATAATAAAATTTTAGTGTTATTAAATTTAAACAAAAATAATTCCAAGTGCTTAAGAATTTTAAGAATAAATTTCAGGATTTGCCCAAGCAGATATTTTCACCTTTTGAAATCGTGATGAATACTTTTATTCATTTGTAATTGATTTTAAAATTTTCAATAAAAAACCTCACTCCTTCAAAAAAGTGAGGTTCTTCAAACTTTAATATTAAAAATTACTGCTTATTGTCTAATTAATTTTTATGTTTTTCCCAAGCTTCAGAAGCCATCTCCTGAATCTCTTCCCAAACTTCTTTCGCAGACTTTTGGGCATGAGTCATGAATCCTTGTTTCGTAGCCTCTTTGTTTTGGCTTTTCATGTCATTGATATAATCTTTGACTTGCTGAGAATAACTTTCTACACTGTAACCGGGATTATTATGTAGATTTTTCTGAACATTACTAAAATCATGAGACGATTTAAATCTATTCGTATCCATAATAATAAAATTTAAGTGATTAGGTTATTGATTCTAATCCAATTTTCATTCCGAACCGGACTTAAGGTTTATTAAAATTTAAGATCATTGATTATATCTTTATTTGAATCAGCTCCCCCTTTCTTTTCATCAGATTCTTATAATCCCATTGAATTTTTTCAGATTTCTTGAGACATCTTTTAATATCTTCTTCATTAATTTCAGAAGCATCATTGTAAAATACCGAAGCATCCTGAAACTTCTCTCCATGCACATTCAGAAGATCTTCATTAAAGGATTTTCCACTCCAAAACATCAGGCGAATCCCCTTCTTTTGTTTGCTGTATCCGACAATCGGGTTTTCCTCTAAAAACCAAACCGGATGGGCATGCCAGATTTTCGATTCGGCATTGAGAAGGTTTTCATCGATAATTTCAGCTAATTTTGAACAAATTTCATGATCAGACTCGGTTTGTGAACTATTATACTGTTGAATTTCTGAACTCATATGAATTTAATTATCTTTTAAAATTAAGAAATCTTTGGATAATTCTTTTCAATAGTATAAGTTTTGGCTAAAGCCAATTGAATTTAATTCATTAAAAAAACGGGCTAAAGCCCATTCCTATTGATATAAAATGAATTTTTGTTGATATAAAATTCGTGTAATTCGTGAAAAATATCCGTGATATTTGTGTTTAAAATTACTGATTGGTGTTCCCCAGCATCGGAACAAATTTATACGCTCCAAACTCCTCCTTTTCAAATTCAGACTGGGAAACTTTTGTGAATCTGTACAACACCTGTTCGTCGGTCGGCCCCAAAGGAATGACCATTTTTCCGCCCACTTTCAATTGTTTTAATAACTCTGTCGGTAAAATAGATGCACCACAAGTCACAATGATTTTGTCAAACGGCGCAAAAGTTGGAAGTCCCGCAAAACCATCTCCAAAGCTCTGAAATTTTGGGTAAAGATGCATCTCACGGAATTTTTTCTTTGAAAAATCAAAAAGGTCTTTCTGCCTTTCCACCGTGTAAACCAACGCTTTCATTGCCAGCAAAACCGCAGTTTGGTAACCACATCCCGTCCCGATTTCAAGCACTTTTTCTCCGGCTTTCACCTGAAGGAGCTCAGATTGTTCCGCTACCGTTGAAGGATGCGAAATTGTCTGATGCGCTAAAATTGGAAAAGCCCGGTCTTCATAGGCAAAATCCTCAAAAATACTTTCGATAAAGAGATGTCTCGGAACTTCATTCATTGCTGAAAGAACATTTTCGTCTGAAATTCCGATCCGGTTTCGAAGATAATCGACTAAAATCTTTCTTTTTCCTTTGTGTACAAACGAATCTTGCATGACACAAAAATAAGAAATTAGATGTTAGAAATTAGAAAAAGAATTATCCACAAAAAACTAACTTCTAATATCTAACTTCTAACATCTTTATTATCTTTACAAAAATTTAATACAGCTATGTTAAAAGCAGGTTTGGTAGGTGCCGGACATTTGGGAAAAATACATTTAAGACTTCTTAATCAGTCAGATAAATATGAATTTGTAGGTTTTCACGATAAAGATGTGGAAAACGGAAAAAAACTGGAAGCTGAATTCGGATATAAATATTTTGAAAATTTTGATGAATTGCTTGATCAGATCGATATGCTGGACATTGTCACGCCGACAATTTACCACTACGATTATGCCTTAAAAGCGATTGAAAAAAGGCTTCATTTTTTTATTGAAAAACCAGTGACCCAAACGCTCGAACAGGCAGAAGAACTCCTTCGAAAGTGCCAGGAAAATGGCATCAAGGCTCAGGTAGGACATGTTGAGAGGTACAATCCTGCCTTTATTGCTACCAAAGAATTCATCAACAATCCAATGTTTATCGAGATCCACAGGCTTGCTGAGTTCAATCCACGCGGAACGGATGTTTCTGTTGTGTTGGATTTAATGATTCATGATTTGGATATTTTATTAAGTATTGTAAAATCTAAAGTTAAAAATATTCATGCAAGCGGCGTTTGTGTAGTAAGTAAAACTCCGGATATTTCCAATGCGCGAATTGAGTTCGAAAACGGATGTGTTGCCAATCTTACTACATCCAGAATCTCAATGAAAGCCATGAGAAAAAGCCGTTTCTTCCAGAAAGATGCCTATATTTCTGTTGATTTCCTGGAGAAAAAGGCCGAAGTAATCCGTATGAAAGATGCTCCTGAAAACCCTACTCCGTTTGATATAATTATTGAAAATGCAGAAGGGGAAAAGAATCAGATTTTGTTTGAATACCCTAATATTCAGCCGAATAATGCAATTTTGGATGAGTTGAATTCTTTTGCAGACTCTATTACCGAAGATAAGCATGTAGAGGTTTCGATTGAAGACGGAACGGAAGCGTTGAAGGTGGCTTTGGAGATTATGAAACTTATTAGCTGATATGAAATTCAGCCTTTACATTATCATTTCGTTCATAGCACTATCTTGCAGTAAAAAACAAGATGCTAAACTAACATGTGAACAACAAAGAGAAAGGGCAAAAACTGATTTTAAAAATAATACTTTTATATATTTTGAATATGTAAAGCCGAGTGACAGTATAAGTTATTATAAAGAATTTGCACTGCTTTTAAAGAAGAAAAATATTAAAATTGTTTTTGATACTATAGTTCCAGTCGGATGTATTCCTGAAATCAACAAAGATCCAAACCATCAAATATGTTATCAGGAAACAATGAATAACAGTCTACATCTTAAATTTGGGAAAGAATCCTTTGACAGCTTAAGAATAAAGGCTGAGAATATTCATTTGCAAAATGTAGTGAATCAATAAATATCTTTTTTAAAACATAAATTACTAGTTTTTATCTCAATAGGAACGGGCTTTAGCCCGTTTTTTTAATGAATAATCTCAAATTGGCTTTAGCCAAAATTTATTTTAATTTATTTATTCTAAAAACTTGCGGATTGAATTTCTCCACACAATTTTCTAATACTATGCTTAGATCCCTGCGGGACGACAAAACTTTGTATACCATGTCAAGAGATTGCTTCTTCACTTTGTTCATCGCAATGACGAAGGACTGCAACCCTAGCCCCGATTGCCGCGGCATCCTTTTTTTGCCAGGATTTAAGGGTCGGCAAAAAAGATATAGCAGAAAGCGGGATTAAGCTCCTAAAAAATTTAGATCTATTCCATAAATACAAGACATTGATTTTAATTTTAAATAAATCTTTTGGGTTTCATTTAATATTTAATTTTTATTCAACAAATTTTAAATATATTTGTCAGTGTATAAACAATAATTCTTAAAAACAAATCTCCTAATATTTTAAATTAAACAACTATGAAAAGAGCCATCCTACTATCCGCTTTTTTATTGTCTCAATTTGGGACATCGCAGCTTTTAAAAACAAATGGTCAAAAAATCGTTAACGATAAAGGTGAAAATATCCAGTTGAGAGGACTCGGTTTGGGAGGATGGATGCTGCAGGAAGGTTATATGTTGAAAACCGCCGATTTTGCCGGTCCGCAATACAAAATCAAGCAAAAAATTGCAGAATTGATCGGGGAAGACGGAATGAATGAATTCTATAAAGCTTACCTAAAAAACGGCATTACAAAACAGGATATCGACTTTTTAAAGAAAGCAGGATTCAACTCGATCAGGCTTCCGATGCATTATAATCTGTATACTTTACCTATCGAAAAAGAATCGGTAAAAGGACAAAATACCTGGCTGGAAGAAGGTTTTAAAATGACAGATGACCTTCTGAAATGGTGTGCAGACAATAAAATGTATCTGATTCTGGATCTTCATGCGGCTCCGGGCGGACAGGGAAATGATGTGAATATTTCCGATAACGACAAGTCTAAGCCTTCACTTTGGGACAGCGAAGAGAATCAGAAAAAAACAATTGCTCTCTGGAAAAAATTAGCAGAAAGATATAAAGATGAGCCTTGGATCGGCGGCTATGATTTGATCAACGAACCGAACATCAATTTCACAGGAAAAAACCCGAATGGAACGGATGAAATGTCAAACGCTCCTCTTTGGAAGCTACAGAAAGATATCACAGACGCAATCCGTCAGGTTGATAAAAAACACATTATCATCATCGAAGGAAACGGTTGGGGCAACAACTACAACGGCCTTACTCCGCTTTGGGACAACAATATGGTATTCAGTTTCCATAAATACTGGAATTACAACGATGATGCGACCTTGAAATTTGCCCTGGATTTAAGGGAAAAACATAATATTCCGATCTGGCTGGGAGAAACTGGAGAAAACTCGAATGTTTGGTTTACGGAACTGATCCAGCTTTTAGACAAACACAACATCGGCTACGCGTTCTGGCCAATGAAAAAAATCGACAATATTGCAGGAATTACCAACGTAAAAATCACTCCGGAATACCAAAAATTATTAGACTATTGGAAAAACGGCGGTGAAAAACCTTCAAAAGAATTTGCTAAGAAAACATTAATGCAGATTGCAGACAATTATAAGTTTAATAATGTTGAAATTAAAAATGACATTATTGATGCGATGTTCCGACAGACCACCGACGGTTCTACGAAACCATTCAAAAACCTTCAGGCTCCGGGGAAATTTTCCGCAACAGATTATGATTTGGGAAGAATGGGTGCTGCGTATTCGGACAAGGATTTCATTAATCTTTGGGTAAGTGATCCGGCTAAAAGATCCGAATGGAATTCCGGAAATCAGTTGAGAAATGAT
>CBFGVN010000035.1:0-16080 GCA_965651845.1 uncultured Chryseobacterium sp.
CGGCAAAGCCGCCCCAGCCAAAATCTAGAAAATGAGCTCAAACAATTGCTGCAATCGGGGCTAGGATCGTAGTCAATATTTAAAAACAGTTGGGAAATATCAACAAAGTTGGTCTTTCTGAAAGGATCAACAAAAGCTCTTTTCCAAGATATTTTTAAAAGCTTTAAAACAACATAAAAAAAGATGTGGAATTGGTTTCCACATCTTTTTTATTTAATTATTATCAATTATCAATTATCAATTATCAATTATCAATTATCAATTATCAAACTTGAATAACCCCCAAATTAAATTTCTCAGTAATAGGAGAATGGTTTGCTGCTTCAATTCCCATAGAAATCCATTTTCTGGTGTCTGTAGGATTAATGATCGCATCCGTCCAAAGCCTCGCAGCAGCATACGTAGCTTCTGTTTGTTTTTGGTATCTTTTTGAGATGGTATCTAAAATTTCGTTATGTTCTTCTTCAGTAATTTCTTTTCCTTGTTTTTTCAATGTCGATTCCTGAATCTGAGCCAAAACTTTTGCAGCCTGAGCACCACCCATTACTGCAAGATCCGCCCATGGCCATGCAACGATCAATCTCGGATCGTAAGCTTTTCCACACATGGCATAATTTCCTGCACCGTAAGAATTCCCTGTAATAATCGTGAATTTCGGAACCACAGAATTGGAAACTGCATTTACCATTTTTGCGCCGTCTTTGATGATTCCACCATGTTCAGACTTTGAGCCCACCATGAAACCAGTCACGTCCTGTAAAAATACCAAAGGAATTTTTCTCTGATTACAATTAGCGATAAATCTAGTCGCTTTATCCGCTGAATCGGAGTAAATTACCCCTCCAAACTGCATTTCGCCTTTTCCGCTTTTTACCAGTTTTCTTTGGTTAGCAACAATTCCGACAGACCAGCCGTCGATTCTCGCTGTTGCACAGATAATACTTTTGCCGTAATCCGGTTTGTATTCTTCATATTCAGAATTATCAACCAAGCATTTGATGATTTCGTAAGTATCATACTGTTCAGCTCTTGAAACCGGCATAATTCCGAAAATATTCTCAGGTTTTTCTTTCGGCTGAGCACTTTCAATTCTATCGAAACCAGCTTTTTCAGTACTTCCGGTAGACTTCATGATGTTTTTAATTCTGTCCAAAGCATCTTTATCATCTTTTGCCTTATAATCGGTAACCCCGGAAATTGAGCAGTGAGTAGTCGCTCCTCCTAAAGTTTCATTATCAATACTTTCTCCGATAGCAGCCTTTACCAAATAGCTTCCTGCGAGGAAAATAGAGCCTGTTTTATCGACGATCATCGCTTCATCGCTCATGATTGGCAGATAAGCGCCACCAGCGACACAACTGCCCATTACGGCCGAAATCTGGATGATTCCTGCGGCACTCATTTTGGCATTATTTCTGAAAATTCTTCCGAACATTTCTTTATCAGGGAAGATCTCGTCCTGCATCGGTAAATAAACTCCTGCAGAATCTACCAAATATATGATTGGAAGCCTGTTTTCCATTGCGATTTCCTGAGCTCTCAGGTTTTTCTTCCCTGTGATCGGAAACCATGCTCCTGCCTTTACCGAAGCGTCGTTGGCGACAATGATACATTGTCTTCCTGATACATATCCCATGACGACTACAACACCGCCGCTTGGGCACCCGCCGTGTTCTTCATACATTTCGTATCCTGCAAAGGCACCAATTTCTATGGAATCAGAATTTTTATCAAGAAGATATTCAATTCTTTCTCTTGCTGTCATTTTCCCTTCGTCACGAAGCTTCTGAAGCCTCTTTTCTCCTCCTCCTTTTTTGATGTCAGCAAGTAAGCGATTGATTTCGGATAATTTTAATCTGTTTTGATCTTCTCTTTTGTTGAATTCAATGTCCATAAAAATTTCAATTTTTTCCGCTTAAAGATACTATTTTTCGGAGGATTTTAAATTGAAATAAAACGGATGTTTAATTTGTTGGTTCTCAGAAATTTGTGAAATATTTAACATAAAAATATTTTTAAATGATTGATATTTTTTCTAACTTTACGTCAGAGTAATAGGGATAATAATCCCTGGTAAATACTCTAAGTTCCTAGTTTATTTTTTTAATAGTTTATTATTTGAAGGCCCTGAAAGTTGAACAAATTTTCAGGGTTTTTTTGTTGTTTGTAAATTCAACCCAAAAAGGATTTACATACTTTTTATTCACTTTCATTTTTTTAAATTTTGTTTTTCAAAAAATAAGTGAAACGCCTTTGTTCATTTTTAAATATTTCAAGTATAATTTAAAAAAACTTTGTTTAGCCTTGCGATAATTTTAAACGTAAAGCAAGACGAAGATTTTATTTAAATGAATGACCTTTTTAAGCTAAACAAAGGCGCTTCGCTTATATAAGTAATACAAAATATTTAAATTATTGATTATTAAGTATTCTATTTTGTGCTTGGAAACAACTGATTTAATTTTAAAAATAATTTTGAAATCAAATTTTCTTCGAAAAATTAACAGGTTTGCTACAAAATTATTGCAGGATTTGTAAAAGCTATTTGTAAATTTGCAAAAAAGTTTAAAGTAGGTAGGATATGCATAAATTAGCTCTTTTCAGATTGCATTTGATTGTATTTCTATGGGGATTTACAGCAATTTTAGGAAAACTGATTCATGCAAATGCCCAGATTCTGGTTTTTTACCGGATGTTGTTTGCTGCTGTCTTTTTGTTTGTTTTTATCAGAATTTACAAAAAGGAGAGTATTAAAGTTTCTAAGAAGATTTTCTTTCAGCTTGCGGCGATAGGTTTTGCCATGGCACTTCACTGGTTTTGCTTCTTTTATTCGATTAAAGTTTCCAATGTTTCGATTGCTTTGAGCTGTCTGTCGTTATCGACCTTATTTGCCTCGATTTTAGAGCCGGTTATTTTTAAACGGAAAATAGATATTTCGGAGGTCATCATGGGCGTGGTGATCGTTGCTTGTATCTTGTTAATTTTTAAAACAGAATTTCAATATAAAGAAGGTATTCTCTATGGCGTTCTCTGCGCGATTTTCGGGACGATTTTTTCTGTTTTTAATGGAAAGATGTTTGGGAGAACAAGTTCAGGAAACATTATTTTTTACGAAATTTTCTGCGGATGGGCTATTTTGATGATTATTTATTTGTTTACGGGACAAATTTTTCAGATGAATGAAATAAGTTACCGCGATATTGCGTTAATATGCTTATTGGCAAGTGTTTTCACAGCTTTTCCAATGTTGGAATCGGTGAATCTGATGAAATATATTTCGCCTTTTACACTAATTTTAACAGTTAATTTAGAACCAGTTTACGGAATTATACTAGCTTTTTTTATCTTTGAAGAATCAGAACATAT
The DNA here is from genome assembly GCA_965651845.1 of uncultured Chryseobacterium sp. GTDB lineage: Bacteria > Bacteroidota > Bacteroidia > Flavobacteriales > Weeksellaceae > Chryseobacterium. The sequence goes on from CBFGVN010000035.1 coordinate 3,367, forward strand.
GAGTCCGATTTTTTATATCGCTTCAGGTGTTATGATACTGGCAATCATTGCCAATGGATTAATAAAAGCTAAGAAACAAAAAACGTTAAATTAAGCATCAATTTTGTATGATGAAAAAATATCTTTTACTCGTATTTTCCCTGTTATTTGGGATCTCACAATCTCAGATTATCAGAAAATATTCCAACGAATTTTTAAATATTGGTGCAGGAGCCAGAGGGTTGGCGATGGGAGGAGCTGTAATTTCCAATCAGGATGATGTGTACTCGCCAATGTGGAACCCGGCAGGCTTAATGGCGATCGAAAAAGATTGGCAGGGAGCAGCAATGCACGCAGAATATTTTGAGTCTATTGCTAAATATGATTATCTAGCTTATGCAAAAGTTCTGGAAACGGGTGTTTTCGGAGTTTCTGTAGTAAGATTGGGGGTTGATAATATCTTAAATACAACCCAGTTGATCGATACGGAAGGAAATATCGATTATGATAAGATCACAAAATTCTCACAGTCGGATTATGCTGCAATTTTATCTTATGCTTTTAATCCTGCAGGAAATACAAAATTAGATGTTGGGGTAAATGCGAAAATTGTTTACAGGAATGTCGGGAAATTCGCCAACGGATATGGTTTTGGTTTTGATATCGGAGCGATCTATAAATTGGATAATGGCTATAAAATCGGGGGGATGCTGAGAGACGCAACTACTACGGTGAACTTCTGGAGTGTAAATCAAAAAGAGCTTTCTACGATTGTAAACGGTGAAGAATTTAACCCTGCACCTAAAGACAAAATGGAATTAACAATGCCAAAACTGAATGTTGGGGTAAGCAAAAACTTTGAAATCAACAGCAGTGTATATGTTTTACCAGAAGCGGGAATTAATGTAGATTTTGCTAAAACTGCAGCTCTTATTTCAACGGATTTTGCAAGTATTACTCCTTATGCCGGTGCGGAATTGGGTTATCAAAAAATGATTTTTGTGAGATTAGGGGTCAACAGATTCCAGTCGATTACCGATATTGAAGATCTTAAAAGAAAGGTTTCTTTCCAGCCAAGTGCTGGTATCGGGATACGATACAGAGGTCTTACATTGGATTACGCGATTACGAATTCAGGAATCGGGGGATCTAATTTCTATTCAAATTTCTTCTCTTTGAAATTGGATATGGGACAATTTAGAAATGATTAAAATTTAAATTAAATGAAAAAACTTTCACTTGTTATATTAAGCGTTTGTTCAATGCTTGCATTCGGGCAAAAGGTTTCCGATTATAAATATATTTCTCTTCCGGCTAAATTTGAAACTTTTAAAGAAGATTTCGGTTTAAACGAATTGTTCACGAAGACATTAAGAAGTAAAAATTATACGGTTATTCCGGCAGATAAGCTGCAATGGCCGGCTGAAGCAAAAGATAACCCTTGCAATGTGTTGATGGGTGATGTAAAAGATGACAGTGGGTTTTTGCGAAATAAAGTATTGGTACAGTTTAAAGATTGTAATGATAAGGTAGTTTCTTCAATTAAAGGAGCCTCTAGTATTAAAGATTTTAAAGAAGGCTTCCAGGATGCTTTGAAACAGACGTTTGTTTCAATTTCTCCGGCTAATCCTATCAATCATGCAGGAGGAACTAAAGTTCAGGAAACAGTTGCGGCAACTCAGGTTACAACTGCAACCAATACAGCTTCTTCAGCTCCGGACAATTCAGCTTTGAAATTCAGCAATGGTAAAATGGATCTGCAAAAAATCCAGATTGATAATAACCAGTTTATACTGGTAAATTCAAACAGTTCTTCACCATTTGCGACTTTTAAAGCAACAACTAAAAGTGATGTTTTCCGAGTAAAAATGCAGAATGGAGATTCTACTTTAGGCTATTATGAGAATGGAAATATTGTAATAGAAATTCCTCAATCGAATGGAGAATATGCTAAAGAAATATTTTCGAAAAAATAATTTACAGAAAAATAAAGGTTGGAAAATTTCCAGCCTTTATTTTTTATTCATTGTTAAAATAATCATATACAACCTTCGCCTTACTTTTCCCCAAAATCTCCTCCAACGTTTCCAGATTGGCTTCCTTAATACGTTTTACGGATTTTAATTTAGATAAAAGTAATTCAATCGTTTTTCCTCCAACTCCTGGAATTTCTTCAAGCTCAGATTTTATCGTTGAGTTTTTTCTTCTCGTTCTGTGATGTTTTACTCCAAATCGGTGAGCCTCGTCTCTCACTCTTTGTAAGATTTTCAATGTTTCAGATTTTTTGTCGAGATACAATGGGATCGGATCTTCGGGAAAGAAAATTTCTTCCAGTCTTTTTGCAATTCCGACAATGGTAATTTTTCCGTATAATCCTAATAACCGCAAACTTTTTACAGCAGAAGATAATTGTCCTTTTCCACCATCAATCAGGATTAATTGAGGCAGACTTTCTCCTTCATCCTGCATTCTTTTGTAACGGCGGTAGATCACCTCTTCCATCGTTGCAAAGTCATTTGGCCCTTCCACAGTTTTAGGGTGGAAAATTCTGTAATCTGCTTTACTAGGCTTTCCATCTTTGAAAACCACACATGCCGAAACAGGATTTGTTCCCTGAATATTTGAGTTATCAAAACCTTCGATATGTCGCGGTTCTACAGGCATTCTCAGCAGCTTTTGCATTTCAGCCATGATTCTGTTGGTATGTCTTTCCGGATCGACGATCTGAACCTGCTTTAATTTTTCCAGACGATATTCTTTTGCATTTTTTTCTGAAAGTTCAACGATTCGCTTTTTGTCTCCGACTTTAGGAACAATCAGTTTCACATTCGGAATCTCAATAGATAAATGGAAAGGCAGTAAAACTTCTTTTGAATCCGAACTGAATTTCTGACGAATCTCAATCAGAGCCTGTTCCATAATTTCCTCATCGCTTTCCTCAAGGATTTTCTTTATTTCAGTGGTAAAACTCTGGATGATATTTCCATTTCGTATTTTAAAGAAATTTACATAAGCGGCGGTTTCGTCGCTCGTCATTCCGAAAACATCTACATCATCAATATTCGGATTTACAACCGTATTTTTAGCCTGATAATCTTCTAAAACATCCAGTCTCTCCTTGATAAGCTGGGCATGCTCAAACTGAAGGTTCGTTGCATGTTTCATCATCTGATTCACCAGATAATCTTTCGCTTTCCGGAAATCTCCTTTGATGATTCCCCGGATAGCATCAATTTTTTCGTCATAATCTTCCTTGCTTTCCAAACCTTCACAAGGTCCTTCGCAATTTTTAATATGATATTCAAGACAGACTTTATATTTTCCTTCATCAATTTTATTAGGCGAAAGATTTAAATTACAGGTTCTTAATTTGTAAATATGTTTAATGGTATCCAGTAAAATTTTTGCAGGACGTACTTTCGCATAAGGCCCGTAATATTCCGATCCGTCTTTTATGACGTTTCTTGTTAAAAAAATTCGTGGAAAATCTTCGTTTTTAATGCAGATCCAGGGATACGTTTTGTCATCTTTCAGCATGACATTATAAAACGGCTGATGCTCTTTAATTAAATTATTTTCCAATAAAAGTGCGTCGTATTCGCTGTTTACAATAGTCGTTTCCAGTCGTTGGATTTTCCCGACCATTATTTTTGTCCTGTATCCTGAAAGGTTTTTGTTAAAATAGGAGAGAACCCTCTTTTTTAAATTTTTCGCCTTTCCCACATACAAAAGCTGATCATTTTTATCATAATAACGATAAACACCGGGTTCTGAGGGTAAAGTTTTAAGCTGTAATTCTAAAGAAGGATTCATATAACAAAAATAAGGAATTTCGGGGCACAAAAAAAGCTGCAGGAATTCCACAGCTTTAAGATTTATGTTAAAATTTAATTTTATCCGTTATTCATTACAGTATATTCATACACTAAGAAGCTAAAATAATCCCATTCTACAGAATTTTTAGGATATTTTTTCATGAATTCTGCGTTGTCTCCGAAAAGAAAATCGTAATTGTCTTCAAAATCATCTTTGTGAAGCCACATTACCTTATCACCTTTTTTTACATAATAAGATTTGATAACGCCACCTCCTAAACTTGGAGAACCCATTACAGAAAATCCTGTAGTTTCTTTCGCTCTCGGATCGTGATAAACGGAGATGATATCATCAAATTCAGGGTTGATCACCTGCATTAAGAATTCTTTATCATCTTTTTTGTTTTTCAAAGAAACCGTTTGGTTTACAAAATGAATACGACCATTTGTTGTTGTATTCTTCAGTTTTTTTGTTTGGTAATTTCTGATGTTGCCCATATATTTTGCAACTTTCATGAATTTCTCGGCTTCGTTTGGAAACAAATACATTTCGCTGATATTATCGGCTAGGAGTAAAGTTGGCTTTTTAGTGATGCTGTCTTTAATCGATACTTCGAAAATCTGGCCTTTCTTAGTATCAATTTTACTGCAGAAGCCCTTTACAGTTGTTCCGTCTTTTAAAATGACAGTGGATGTTTTTTTAGGTGATGGTGCGTTGAAACCTTCATTGAAAAGGTACTGTTCCATTTTTTTGATCTCTTCTTTAGAGTATTTTACTTTCTGTGCGAAAGACGCTGTGCTTACCAGAAACAATGCAAGCAACAAAGTTTTAAGTTTCATAAGGGTATTAATTTTTTTTAATTCGGCGGTAAAAATAATAAATTAATTTGCTTGTTTTAAGAAAAATATGAGCTTGAAAAAATTAGTTTTTCCAATTATTGTTAAATGTGTAATTTTAAGCAAATTTTTAGAGAATGATATACGGTGTAGATGTTTTCAGTTTCCATGATGTTTTGGAGATCTGTAAAACTCCAAATAAAGCTAAGCTAAACAAAGCTGCGAAAGAACAGATTTTAAAATCTCAGAAAAATGTTCAGAAAATTGTAGAGTCGGATCAATGTGTTTATGGGATTAATACTGGCTTCGGACCTCTTTGCGATACAAAAATATCGGCTGACGAAACAGCTCTTCTTCAATATAATTTAATTATTTCTCATGCAGTGGGCGTAGGAAAACCAATTGATAAAGAACTTTCAAAAATCATGATGATTGCTAAAGTTCATGCATTGTCAAAAGGATTTTCGGGAGTTTCTTTGGAAGTGATCGAGAGAATGATCTTGATGTTGGAAAAAGATATCATTCCTGTAGTTCCGGAGCAGGGTTCTGTGGGAGCTTCGGGAGATTTAGCACCTTTGGCTCACTTAGTATTACCACTTTTAGGCTTAGGCCAGGTTTGGGAAGGAGATAATGTGGTTGAAACAGCAAAAGTTTTAAAGAAAAATAAATTAGCTCCACTAACCTTAGGCCCGAAAGAAGGATTAGGATTAATCAATGGTACTCAATTTATTTTGGCTCATGCAATCAAAGGGTTAGAAAAATTTGAATATTTACTGGATCTTGCAGATATGACTGCTGCGATGAGTCTTGAAGCCTACAGAGGTTCTCAAAGTCCTTTCAAAAAGGAGCTTCATGAGATCAGACCATTCGAAGGAAGTAAAAAAGTGGCGGCAAGAATGCTGAAGTTTTTGAAAGGTTCTGAAAATATGAAAGCGCATGAAGATTGTGAGAGAGTTCAGGATCCGTATTCCATGAGATGTGTACCGCAGGTTCACGGGGCGAGCAGAAATGCTTTTGAACATCTGAAAATGATGGCAGAAACGGAATTAAATTCTGTGACGGATAATCCAATTGTTTTAAGTGCGGAAGAATCCATTTCAGGTGGAAATTTCCACGGACAATTGATGGCTTTGCCTTTGGATTATGCAACGTTGGCAGCAGCTGAATTAGGAAATATTTCAGACAGAAGAAGTTATTTATTGTTGGAAGGAAAATACGGTTTACCAAGATTATTAACAGAAAGCTCTGGTTTAAATTCAGGATTTATGATTCCCCAGTATACTTCTGCGGCTTTGGTTACAGAAAATAAAACGTTGTGTTTCCCGGCTTCAGCGGATTCGATTCCGACAAGTTTGGGGCAGGAGGATCACGTTTCAATGGGAAGTATTTCGGGAAGAAAATTCAATCAGGTTCTTGGAAATCTGGTGAATATTCTAGCAGTTGAATTAATGTTTGCAGCACAGGGATTAGAGTTCAGAAGACCTGCAAAATGTTCCAAAATTATTGAAGAAAATTATTCAATTCTTCGTTCAAAAGTGGCTAAGCTTGAAGACGACCGATTGATAGGGCAGGATATATTGGCGATTGCAGAATTGATTAATGAAAGAAAATTTATAGTTAATTAATTTTAAACTTAAAATAATAAAAGGTTTCTAGAGATAGAAGCCTTTTTTGTTTTCCTCCATAGATCTGCGGGAAAATAAAAAACAAAAAAACATTAATTTAGCAACACAAAAACGATCAAATGACAATCAAAAGAACAGATTCTTCCAACACAGATTTTCAGAATTTAGTAAAACTTCTGGATGCTGATCTGGCAATCCGCAACGGTGATGATCATGCATTTTATGATCAATTCAACAAAATTGATATGATTAAAAACTGTATTGTCATGTATGTTGATCATCAACCTGCCGCTTGTGGAGCCTTTAAGAAATTCGAAGAAGACACAGTTGAAATCAAAAGAATGTATACCCACCCCGATTTCAGAAAAAGAGGTTTGGCAACTGCGATTGTAAAAGAACTTGAAGCGTGGGCAAAAGAATTGGGATACAAAAAAGCAATTCTTGAAAGTTCTTTGGAGCAAAATGAAGCTCTTTCGGTTTATGAGAAAAGTGGCTATGAAAGGATTCCAAATTACGGGCAATATATCGGAATTGATAAAAGTGTTTGCTACAAGAAAGTGCTGTAATTCATTATTTTAAGCATAGTAAAATTAAAGAAAATTTAAATTTCGACGTTTTGTAATTCAATGTAAAGTGATATCTTGGTTTTACCAATCAAATATTATTTTATATGAAGAAATATGTATTTTACCTACTGCTGCTGTTTTTTATTTTTACAGCATGTAACAGAGATGACCTTCAAAACAACCCGTCCAATATTGAAGTTACTCAGAAAGATCCTTTAACTGCGAAAGAGATCAATGCAAAAATTAATGAAACCATTAACATCAAAGGACGTTTTTCATGGAAAGAGTCTTCCGATCATTTTGTTTGGAGCGCTATTTTTCAGGGAAATAAAATTGCATCAATCGGATTCGGATCTTCTTTTGACAGAAGTCTGACTCCGGATAACAAAGCGATCGAAGAGGAAATTTTAAAACTAATTGAGCAATATGAAGGAAAGAAGGAGAGGATTTTGTTGTCATCAGATCAATATTTAAATCAAATTGACGTAGCTATCGAAAAGCAGGAAACTGTAATCGCTCTTCGCAAACTGAAAAACATCCGTTATATTGAACCTGCAGATTATCGCTATTTTGAAAATGAAAGAAAATTCAATGGTGCTGCAAAATCCAGCAGCTCATCTTCCGGATGTGGATTTGAATCAACAGCTTTAAATACCGCAGATTACACTACCGTAACTCCCAATGCAAAAGCTCCCTGGTCTTTTACAAAACATAATATTATTAATGCCTGGAGTTACAGCACAGGGGCAGGAGTTACAATCGGAGTTATCGACAGTGGTGTTTCTCCGGAACAAAGTCTATTGGGAAGCAGCTTCAATAACGGACTTTCATCAGGAAGAACGATCAGTAAAAATGGAGTATATGTAGATTCTGTATGGCCGTGGAGCAGCGGCTATGACGGACCGAACGACCAATGCGGCCACGGAACAAGCATGGCTTCTGCGATGGGAGCGCCTAGAAATAATCTTGGACAGCCGGTCGGTGTAGCTTATAACGCTAATCTCGTGACCTACAGAGCTGCATCAAATGTAGTTTTAGATGGCTATCATGAACAAAACGGAGTGAAAATCGCGTTTACAGAACTCGGAAATAACAATAATGTGAAGATCATTTCCATGTCGATGGGGCATATTTTCTCTGTCGGAAAAATTGAAGACGGGGTAAAATATGCTTATTCAAAAGGGAAATTAATTTTCTGCGCGGGAGGAACTTCCACAAGTTTTACGAATTTTGTGGGAGTAATTTTCCCGGCATGGATGTCCGAAACCCAAGCTATCACAGGCGTAAAAGAGAATACCTCAAATCAGAAATGTGATGTGTGTCATTCCGGATCTGAAATTGATTTTACCTATCAGATGGAAAGGGCTTCAGGAAACAGCATTCCGGTTTTAAGTTACTATAATGGGCAAACCGATTATGTAGGTGGTTCTTCAGTGGCAACAGCTTCTACAGCAGGAATAGCGGCGCTGGTTTGGGCAAAAAATCCATCATGGACAAGAGATCAGGTATTGAATAAAATGAGACAGTCGGCAACGTATTATCCTACCCCGAATTCAGATTACGGATATGGAAATATTAATGTGTTGCAGGCAGTTCAATAAGATTTTAATTAAAAGATATTAAACTAAAGGAATGTTGTTTACGGACAGCATTCTTTTTTATTTAAAAATTATATCAATCAATTTATTAAGTATTTCTACGCATAGTGAAAAATGAGTGAATCTACGCTAACAAATTCATTAGGAGTATAATACCTTTGTCATGTGATCACAATCAACAAAAACTAAAAACCATGGAGACCAGAAACCATCAAAACGGGGCGAAATCCGAAAGGCCAAAAGAGTAGGAAACAAAATATTAATCATGGAAACACAAGAATTAGTAGTAGGAGGCTGGACAAAGTATCACGCTCTTACACCGGAAGATCAAAAAGTATTTAATGAAGCAATGGAAGGATTCGTTGGTGTAAAATACACTCCTCAGGAGGTATCTACACAAGTGGTAAACGGTACCAACTACCGTTACAAATGTATCGCTTCAATGCCCCCTTCACAAGTAGTCTGGGAAGCAGTTGTGGAAATTTATGCTCCAATTAACGGGAGACCGCATGTAGTTTCTATTCACAGAATTTAATGACACCCTTTTACTTATAGGATCGGAGGATTTATCTTCCGATTTTTTTATTTATCCGATTCTCACACTTGTCATGCTGAGTGAGCCTGCGATTAATTCATCATTAAATAAAGTGAGATTTTCAGATTTTTCTTTTAATCCTAAACTATAAATCAGAGGTAAGTAATGATCGGGCGTAGGAACCGCATACTGCAGAAAAGTTCCCTGATTCTGATAATCGATGATATGTTGAAAGTCTCCGTCCAAAAGCCAGTTGTTGGTTTTTTCGCGGGCCTCAATTGCCCAGTCCCAGCCGGCTCCGACGGTGTTAATATTTCTCCAGTCAATTAATCTTAAATTATGGACAATATTTCCGCTTCCGATAATTAAAATTCCTTTTTCACGGAGTTTTTGCAATCTTTTAGCCAAATCAAAATGATATTGCGGAGGTTTTGTATAATCAATACTCATCTGAATGACAGGAATATCTGCATTGGGATACATATGCTTAATCACCGACCAGGCTCCATGATCCAAACCCCAGTTATGATCTTCTTCCACCAAAACGGGAGCTAAGAGTTCTGCCGTTTCATGTGCCAACTCAGGATTTCCCGGAGCCGGATACTGAACATCAAATAAAGCTTGTGGAAAGCCTCCAAAATCATGAATGGTTCTCGGCATATCCATGGCAGTCACTTTTGTTCCGTTTGTGAACCAATGGGCAGAAACGCACAAAATAGCATTCGGTCTCGGAATCTCGGTTGCCGCTTTTCGGAATCCCTGTACAAACTGGTTTTCTTCAATAGCATTCATCGGCGAACCGTGCCCTAAAAATAAGACAGGCATTCTTTGCGTATTTTTGAAATTGTCGCTGATGTTTTGTAGATCGTTGAGGTTCATCTTTAATTATTGTTGAATAAAAAAAGAGCAAAGAGTAAAGACATTATATCTTTTTCCTTTGCCCTTTTATCTTGGTTCTTTTTATGCTTACGCTTGTTTTACAAACTGTAATTCACCGGCCAATTTTACTTCTTCACTTACCATTACGCCCCCTGCTTCAAGAGCTGCGTTCCAGTTCAATCCGAAATCTTTTCTGTTGATTTTTCCTTCAAAAGAGAAACCAGCTTTAGTATTTCCCCATGGATCAACGTTGATTCCGTTGAAGTCTACATCCAGTTTTACAGGTTTTGTAATCCCGTTGATGGTAAGATTTCCTGTTACTTCCCCGTTCAAAGCCTGAGATTCGAAAGTGATCGTAGGATTAGCTTCAGCATTGAAGAATTCAGCAGACTTCAGGTGGTTATCTCTGTCGGTATTATGTGTAGAGACAGAATCTGTTTGAATTGTTGCTGTAGCCTTAGCATTGGCAAAAGTATCGTCATCAGCTTCGATTTCTGCATTGAAGTTGGTGAAGTTTCCTTTGATGTTAGAAATCATCATGTGTTTTACTTTGAAAGTAATTTCACTATGCGCTGGGTCTAGGTTCCATTTTGTAGCCATTGTATTATATTTTTTATTGTTATTTATGATGCAAATTTATATCACAAGACAGGTAGAAGTCATTGACGTAGGATAAGAAATGATTTCTGCAATATTTTTCACAGTTTTTCAGTTTTAGGTCTGTTGTCATTGCGAGGAACAAAGTGACGAAGCTATCTCAATTAAAAAAATAGATTCTTCCCTTCACTACAATTCATTCTGAATGACAATCGCATACAAAATCAGCCAAAAGTCATCAGCAAAATATCAATATTAAGTTAAGAATTATTTCCCATCAATTCATCAATCTCATTTTATGAATCTTTTATTTTAACATTTCTTAACGTATGATTTTATTTCTTATTTTTGATGGATTCAATTTTATACAATGAAATTATATAAGTTTTCTTTATTGATGCTGGTTTTGGGTGGTTCGGCATTTGCTCAGACCCAGAAATTTACGATGGCAGAGGCTGTTAATGGGCTGAGAAGTAATCTTGCCGTGAAAAATATCTCACAGTTTTCGTGGTCTAATGATGGAAAATCCTATATTCAGGCTGTAAAAGGCGGGTATTTGATTACGGATTTAAAGACGAGCAAACAAGATACCTTAGTGTCTTTAACACAGTTGAATAAAAACCTTACAGACAATAAGTACAAAACGGTTTCGCAGATCAAGTTTATCAGCAGTTCTCATGGATATTTCAATTCCGACGACAAAATGGTCTGGGTTGAAAGGTCAGGAAACGACTGGAAAGTAAAAAATTCTGTTGCTGTAGATAAAGAAGCTTCTAATGTAAAGGTCTTTGAAGATAACCAGACTTTTGCTTTTACGGTAAAGAATAATTTATTTGTACATAAAAACGGGAAAACAATTGCTGTAACCAATGATTCTGATGAAAATATTCTAAACGGTGCAGCCAATGTTCACAGAAACGAATTCGGAATCGATACAGGAATTTTCCCGGCTCCCAACTCTGAAAGTGTGGCATTCTACAGAATGGATCAGACCATGGTTGCAGATTATCCGATTATCGACTGGTCTGTAACGCCGGCGGTGAATCATAATATCAAATATCCGATGGCGGGGCAAACTTCCCACCAGGTAACGCTGGGAGTTTTTAATATTAAAACACAGTCAACAACTTTCTTAAAAATTGATGGTGAAAAAGATCAATATTTAACGGCAGTAACCTGGAGTCCGGATTCAAAATATATTTTTGTTGGCGTTCTGAACAGGGGGCAGAATCACATGAAAATGAATCAGTATGACGCGGCTACAGGAGATTTAGTAAAAAATTTATTCGAAGAAACAAGCGATAAATACGTTGAACCGCAGCATCCGTTGACTTTCTTTCCGAATTCCAATACAGATTTCATATGGCAGAGCCAGAGAACGGGTTACAACCATTTATTCCATTATAGTTTGGAAAAAGGATTGATTGCTCAGATCACAAAAGGTGACTGGCTGGTGACGGAAATTTTAGGTTTTAATGAAAAGAAAAAGGAAATTTATTTCACTTCCACGAAAGAAACTCCTTTGGAAAAACATTTGTATAAAATCAACTGGACGAATTTCAAAATGCAACGTTTGGATGATGCAGAAGGTGTCCACAATGGGATTTTGAGCAGTGACGGAAATTATCTGTACGATATGTACAGCAATGCCAATACACCGAGAATTGCAAATATTATTAATACCAATACATTAAAATCAAACAATATTCTTACCGCTGAAAATACATTGAAAAATTATCAGCGTCCGGAAATTAAAAATGTAGAATTAAAAGCAGACGACGGAACTCCTTTGTATGGGAAAATCATTCTGCCGACAAATTTTGATGCAAACAAAAAATATCCGGTAATTGTTTATCTGTACAACGGTCCGCATTTACAATTGATTGCCAATACATTTCCGGCTTCAGGAAATCTTTGGTACGAATATATGGCTCAGAACGGATACATCATTTTCACAATGGACGGAAGAGGTTCTGCGAATCGCGGACTGAAGTTTGAGCAGGCTGTTTTCAGAAATTTGGGAACTACAGAAATGAACGACCAGATGAAAGGGGTGGAATATCTGAAATCCCTTCCTTATGTAGATTCAGAAAGAATGGGAATTCACGGATGGAGCTTTGGAGGATTTATGACGACAAGCTTCATGCTTCGCCACCCGGAAGTTTTCAAAGTAGGTGTTGCGGGAGGTCCAGTAATCGATTGGAGCATGTATGAAATCATGTACGGTGAGAGATATATGGATACTCCACAGGAAAATCCGCAAGGCTATGCAACGGCCAATCT
>CBFGVN010000036.1:0-15996 GCA_965651845.1 uncultured Chryseobacterium sp.
AATTCCAATGCTGTAGGATTTGAAAACCTTGCGTTTCCTACGACGAGATCATATTTATTTACCATTACACTAGGATTTTAACACCAAACAAAAATTGAAACAATGAAAAAATATATCTTATCCTTTCTTGCATTAACGGTTCTTTCTGTTTCATGTAATGATTTTGAAGACATCAACAATGATCCTTTTTCCGTAGATATTAATAAAGCTGAACCTGAATATTTCTTAAATAATTCAATTCTGGGAGCACAACAAGACCCCAATATTGCCGAACGTGTTTTTGTTTTATATTGGAAAACCGCAGCAAGACAACATTTGTCAACAGGAATTGCAGGTGGTACATACGATGATTCATGGACTGCAGAATACTGGAAGTATATTTCAGAATGGCTGAATAACGCAAATGCAGCAATACAAATTGCCAATGAGAAAAAAGCGATCGGGCAGGGCAAACCTTACTATGACAATATTATTCAGGTTTCCAGAATTTGGAGGGCTTATCTAATGAGTGAATTTTCCGATAACTTTGGGCCGCAGCCAGTTCACGCATTTCAGGGGACAAATCCTACTTTTAATTCTGAAAAAGAAGTGTATTATTTTATTTTAGATGAATTAAAAGATGCAGCGAACAAAATGGATCTTAACCAAGCTGCTCCCTCGAACCCGAATGCTTACGATATGGTGTATGGTTTTAACTGGGGGAAATGGGTAAAATATGCCAATTCCATGAGAATGAGAATGGCGATGAGAATTTCCGAAGTTGATCCTGTGAAAGCAAAAACCGAATTTGAAGCAGCTGCCAATTCTAATATGTTCATCAGCTCAAACACGGATAATTTTACAGTAGCCGAAAAACCAGGATGGGATGCTTTAACGGGCGTAATGTCCAGAGAATGGAATTCCCAGATTTTGTCGGCAACTCTTAATAATATTTATATTGGTTTAGGAGGAGTAAATTCTACCAGTCAGTTACCTGCAGCTCAGCATCCGGCTATAAAAGCTGCTGATTATGTAGGAATAAAATACGACCAGCAATTCACAACAATGACCAATGATCCAAGCGCGGGATATTGGCTGGACGGGCTTCCAAATAAAATTGACCCAAGAGCTTATAAAACTTTCTATATTCCGGGAGATCTTACCAATCCTATTTATTCTCTGTATCCTACTTATACCAATCAGGCCACAACCAATTATGGGAATCTTACTTTTGCAGATAATTCACAGATAACAATTAATACAGTAAATACCTGGAATGCATATACCATTGGAAATTGGGGAGTGAAAGGTCAAAGAAACGGGTTAAGAAACGTAATAGGCTGCATGCCGGCTTTAGGAAAACAGTATAGAGAAAGTACAAATTCCAGAATATTTTTTGCAAGCTGGGAATCTTATTTCCTTATTGCTGAAGCAGCTCTGAAGGGATGGGTAACACCAATGAACGATGAAGCTGCTTACTACAAAGGCATTCAGGATAGTTTCACTTACAATAATGTTTCGCAGTTTTACGGTCAATATATTGCTTCTACAGACTATAACAGGGATGGTACTTCTGTTGCGTACAATCATACAACGGAGCCCGGAGCGAGTCATACCATGCAGTATAAAGATCCGTCGACTAATAATTTAGTTTCCGTCGAAATTAAATATCCTGTCAACACAATTTATAAAAACGGAGCCTTTAAAAATGATAAATTGACGAAGGTTATTACTCAAAAATATATCGCCAATATGCCGTGGCTGCCTTTAGAATCCTGGAGTGATCATAGGAGACTGGGACTTCCGTTTTTCGAAAATCCTGCCATTGAAGCTCCGTTGGTGAATTTGCCGAATCTGAATTCAGGAAATTATATGACCAATTCTATTAAAAATTTCCCTCAAAGATTGAGATATCCGAGTACTTTTAGAAATACGGATCAGACAGGATATGATAAAGCTGTCCAACTTCTCGGAGGCGAAGATGCAGTTCTTACTCCGCTTTGGTGGGCAAAACATTAAAATAAGCTAAGCTATAGAATCTTTTTTTCATGAGCCCCTTTCATTTTTTTGGAAGGGGCTTTTTTAAGAAACGTTTATCGTAAACAAATTAAGCCCAATGAGGATCGGAAACAGAAGTTTTTCCAGTCTCTATCCTTCCTGCAAAGTGCCACATGTTACTTCCTGAAGTCAGCTTCAAATCGTACCATCCTTTCATTTTATTGAGGTCAATAGTGACTTTTTTTTCTGTTTGATTCAGGAAAATTTTCTTTTGAATATTTTCGTAAAAATTTTCAAGAGTAATTTCTAAATTTTCCTTTTTATGGTTTTTAAAGACAAGTTCTACTTCATTTTTTGAAGGATTATTTATCAACGAAATTTTTAGTTCAGACGTTCTTTCTCCTTTAAAATGCCTGTAAAAGCCATTCGGGCCAAAAACTTCCATATCATATTCTCCGGGATTTACATCGTGAGATAATTCCTGTTTTGCATATAAAGCATACGAAAAATGAAAATAGTCATTGTTAAATTGCGTTCTGTCATATATCAACAGAGGAACCGCTCTGTCTTTTAAATTGATCATTGAAATTTTTCCATTTCCTAAATTGACATGATAATTGTAAGGCAGCGGGTTTGATGGCTTCAATCCCCTCTCTTGAATTTCCAGTAGATTGATATTCAATTCGTTTTCTGAATACCATTTTAAATTCGGAACCGGTTTATTTTTAGCAGAATTAATAGTTTTTGCAAAATCTTTTTGGTTTAAATAATCCATCTCCGGAACTTTTACATTCGATGAATTAAATGCTGAAACTAAATCTCCACAAACTGCTCTTCTCCAGTCACTGATATTATCAACCGTTACGTTTTTATTGTATTTTTTCTGAATAAATTTTTCCAAAAACATCAAAACAGAAGTATGATCCGAAACCTCAGAATTTACAAACCCGCCTTTCGTCCATGGTGAGGCAATAATCATCGGAACTCTGTAGCCCAAACCTACTGTTCCTTCAATCTTCTCTTTTTCCATCAGCTTTTGCGCAGACATATATTCCTGATTCCGGCTCACATATTCTACACCGTCTTTTCCGTTCATATCAACGGGCTGGCTAGGATTCATCGGAGGTGCGAAAGGTAAAACGTGGTCGAAATATCCATCATTTTCATCATAATTAATAATAAAAATGGTTTTTTTCCAGGTTTCAGGATCTTTGGTTAAAATATTTAAAACTTCAGAAATATACCACGCTCCGTACCAAGGTGAACCGGGATGATCCGAAAAATGCTCGGGTGCGACCAGCCAGGAAACCAAAGGCAGCTTTTTATCCTCAACATCTTTTCTGAATTGAAATAAAACGTCACCTTTCGGAACCACTAGCTTGTCTCCATTTTCATCTTGTCCCATTTCCAGATTCCAATAATCGGGATCGTTGATGTTGGTAACAAAAGCTTTTTCGTGAAGATTTTTTTCTGTCTGTGAAAGCTTTGAATAATTATCAGGATGATATTTAATTTTATCTTCTTCAAGCTCAGCGATCAGAGTTTCGAATCTTTCTTTCTGCTTCGGATTTTTTTCAATTTCCTTTTTTAAATAAGCAATAATATTCGGAATATTCTGATAATATCCTTTTGAGAATTTTACATTAAATTTTGAAAACCACTCAATCGGGTTATCGGTAAAGTTGCTCAACCATGCTTCCTGCTCGCCAGACATTCCTTTCGGAAGACTGATTTCATTCTGATAAATTTTCCATGAGACATTTTGATCTTCTAAAATTTCCGGAAAGCTTTTCCATCTTGCCTGATGGTTTTTATCATAATCGATATTTTCATTGAAAACATTCGCTTTTACTTTTCCGTTTTTCTGTTCTCTGATGGTTCCCGACCAATGGAAAAGACGGTTGGGAGTAGTCCCCGTTAGTGATGAACAAAAATATTGGTCGAAAATTGTAAACGCGTCCGCCAGTTGATAATAAAACGGTAAATCTTCCCGATTGTAATATCCCAAAGTCAGTGGAATATCTTTATAGTCTTTATTTCCAGAGGCTTTTGCCTGAAGCCATTGGTCGTATTTTCCTTTATTCAGGGCTTTTTGCTGATCACTCCATGAGTGGGGAAGTGAGCTCATCCAGGTAGATTTTGTATTTCTCAGATCCAAACGGGCGGGAGCTGCATACTTTCCAGAATCACTTTTTTGAAAAAAGGCAGAATGACCATCTGGCTTTGTGAAAGTTCTTTGATCTAAAAATCCTCTCACTCCCTTCAATGCGCCGAAAGCGTGATCGAAAGAACGGTTTTCCTGCATTAAGATCACTACATGTTCTGCATCATAAAAAGTTGACTGTGCAGCGGGTTCTATTGTCAGAGCCTTTAAAATAGAAGGGTGTAGGACATTCGAAGTTCCCAACCCAGCCAGTAAAAGCCCCGATTTTTCTAAAAATTCTCTTCTTTTCATGTCGAATAGTAATAGAAAGAAACCGCAAGTTAATTTCTTTTCCTGCGATTTCTTTTATATTTAATGTTAAAAATAATTTAGATTTTTATTGTAACCACCAAGGTTTAGAATTGATATTATCCGTTCCTCCGTATTGTGATGCCAGCGCAGCTTTGAGATTGGCATTGTTGTAATTGTATTCAGATTGCGGGTACCTGAACCTGAAAGGTGCTGAAACTCCTGTCTGTAAGGGGAAATTCGGATAACCTGTTCTCAGGTAATCGTAATAGGAAGTCCATTGCGACTGGTGGAACATGGTCATATATTTCTGTGTCATGATTTTTTCCAGCTGAGTTGCTAAAGGTGCAGAATTATCATAAACGACTAATGAAGTTGCCAGATAATTATTAACATCAAACCCTACAAAATACACCCCTGGATTCTTCACATAGGTCTGATAGAAGCTGAAGCTGGCTTTGATGGCATTGTCATAGTGTGTTTTTGCCGATCCTGAAATCCAGCCTCTTGCAGTGGCTTCTGCCAAAATAAATTCCAATTCCGAATAACTTAAAACGGATGAAGGTTCATTGGTAGCGTCTTTGTAGAAACGGTCATTTACTTTAGAAATATTTTTTGCTGTAATTAAAGCAGCATTGTCGGAATAAGGAGAAGTCGGGTTTCCACCATTGTATCCGGTAAAATCTGTAATCGGTTTTCCTGCTTCTTTTGCTCCTGTAGTTTGTGCCGCGAAAGTGAACAATCGCGGATCTTGTCTTGCTTTAAACAAATCAATAAAATAGTTCGCCATATACAAACTCGAGCCATAACCGCTATTATTGAACATCGTGTATCGGCTGTCTGCGGCATCCACGAATTTTAATTCTCCATTGTCGGCGATGGATGTCATTAAAGTCTGGCTGCCAGCGATGGATGCAAATTCTGTAGCGACATTATAGCTTCCAAGGGTTGCTTTTTTAGACATTGTGATTAGAATTTTTAAACGGAAAGAATTGATTAATTTTTTCCATTTTGTGGCATCGCCATTGTAAATAATATCTCCTTCAATTTTATCATTTTGATTGATTAAATCGTTGGCTTCTTTTAATTCCGTTAAAATTCCTGCCATTACGGTTTCCTGAGAATCATACTTGGGCTGGGTAATCCCCGATTCTCCTTTTACCGCCTCGGAATAAGGAATGCTTCCAAATTTTAAACTTAAATTAAAGAAATAAAACGCCCTGTAAAATTTACCGATCGCCTGATAGTTTTTATTATTAAGCTTTTCTGCTTCCTGCATCATTTTCACAGTATTCAGAAGCCCTTTTGTATAAACATCAAATGAGGCATCGCTCCATTTCATGTATTGGTAGGTGTTTTCCCCGTCTGTTCCGATCATCATTCTGGAAGCATACATATTGTCACCATTCACCTGAAAAGCATTGGAAGAAACGTAGGTCAGTAAATATTTCGGGTCTACACTTGCCTGATCATTCGGGTTCTCATTGATGGTGTCAAGATTGGATTCACAAGAAGTCAATGCTAATAATCCAACTACAAAAATTGATTTTATAATATTTTTCATTTTGATTTTCCTTTTAATTAAAACTTAAGATTAAACCCTACTCCTATCCATCTGCTTGAAGGATCCTGAATATCATTTCCTGTTCCGATTTTGTAATCCGGATCTGAGTAAAGGTTTTTAGATTTTTTCCACATTGCCAGATTGTATCCTGAAATATTTGCCGTGAAACCTTTTACCATGCCTCTTGGATTCAATAAATAGGAGAAGTCATATTCCAGAACTACGGATCTTAGTTTCACGAAAGTTCTGTCGAAAACGTTGGCAAATTCTTCACTCTCATCTTCTGTCACTCTCGCCTGATAAGGATAATTTTGTGCCCAATCCTGGAAGCTGATGGCTTTGGTGTGTGGTGTATAAGTTCCTGTTGCTGCATTATAATTTACACCATCCGGTACGAAATAGTAGGTTCCCGGGTTGGCATATTCAAGATCTCTGTATTGTGTAGAGTTCGGATGTTTTCCACCCCACCACATCTTTTCCACGACCTGCGATCTCATGACACCGCCTACACTTCCGTCGATTCCGATATTCAGAGTGAATTTTTTATATTTAAAAGTGTTGTTGAAGCCAAATGTCCAGTCCGGATTGAAATGTCCTAAGTTGGTAGGAGTATTTGCCCTGGTTGGCATTCCGGTATTTGCATTTAAAATAACTTTTCCGTCCGGGGATTTTTGCCAGGTGTAATCGTAGTAACTGTCCATTCTTTCGCCCAATTTGATATTGTTGTAAACTGGCATATTATCATAAATGGAAGTCAGTTTCTGTTCATAGGTACTCCAGTTGATTAAAGATTTCCACGTAAAATCCGATGTTTTAATTGGAGTTAATCCTAATGAAATTTCAAGGCCTTTCGTTGTGTATTCGTTTCCGTTTACATATTTTGAGGTGAAGCCAGAAGGTTGTGCACTTGGGAACTGAAGGATGTTATCATAATCCAGTGTTCTGAAATAAGTAGCATCCAGTGTAATTCTGTTATTGAATAAGCCTGCGCTTAATCCTAATTCGTAAGACTTTGTTTTTTCCGGCTTTAATGTATTTTCAACATTTAAAGTGGTTGGATAATAATACGTTGGGTTTCCGTTGAAAGTGATTCCGCCATTGTTTACATAATAATTTCTGATCGAATAAGGCTGAAAATCATATGCTACTTTTGCCCAAGAAGCGGATAATTTTAACAAGCTGATGGATTCCGGCATTTTTACCAGATTTGAAACAACAGCACTTAATGAAGCAGAAGGATAAAAATAAGATCTGTTGGCTTTCGGAAGGGTAGAAGACCAGTCGTTACGACCTGAAACGTTTAAGAAAAAAGCATTATACAAACCAACGTCAATCGTTGTATAGGCACTGTAAATTAATTTTTCTTTTAAATAATCATAGTATTTTACGGCTCCGACTGAATTGTCTAATGTGTAAAGCTCAGGAATTTTCAAACCATCTGTGGAAGCATTATCTACATCGTTTTTATAATAAAAAGCAGAACCTCCGGCGTTGATTGTGAAATCAAAGTTTTCTGAAACTTTCTTTTTATAAGTTGCTAAAACATCATAGTTGAGGTTCCATGTTTTGGTATCGTTCAGGATATAGCCTCCACTTCTCGGGGCGCTGTAATTGAAGTAAGAATAAGGACTCAGGATTTCCTGCTTGTTGTGATTTTCAACGATGGAAATTTTACCTTTTACTGAAAAATCTTTTGTTGCTTTATATTCCAAACCTGTCTGTGCATTGATAACATTAGTTCGGTTTTTATTTTTATAATATTCGGCTCCGAACCATGGGTTGTTGTACCATGCGTAGTTCCAATTGGCCTGTGCAACTCCTTCTTTTCCGGGAATCCACATATGGTTTTTAAGATCTCTTCCGTCTACATCACCTCCCATCCAAATTAAAATCGTATACATGTGGCCGCTCGGATTGTAATCGTAATTTGGAATATTTGGCGTAAAAGTCTGATTAAAATTAAACTTCGTATCAAAAATTAATTTTTCACCTAAATGATTCTCAGATGAAAAATTTACGCCATAACGCTGAAGATAAGACTCAGGAACTCTGTCGTCATAGTTCATAAAATTCCCTGAAAGTCTGTAAACGTCTTTATTATTTTTATATCTGATTGAGAAATTGTTATTATTAATTACAGCCGGCTTCAGGAAAATATCAAGGTTATCGTGATATTTCCAATCGATCGGAATTCTTTCGTATCTCGATTTATCATCGTATTGAGTTCCTGTAACGGCTCCATACCAAGGGACAACCTGTCCTGTTTGTTTATCTCTGATCGGGCTGTTCCATTGCGCGATTTTCAATCCGGGAGTAAATTTCGGTCCCCAGATCATGTCACCGTCATTTACACCGCCATCGGCTCCGTCCCAGAATTCGTATTTTCCATGGGAACCGTTTCCATATTCTGTCTGAGTTTTCGGAAGGTTGGTAAATCCGGCTGTGACCATTGTATTTTGTGAAAACTCAACTGTAAAACCTTTCTTTTTTGCACTTTTTGTAGTAATTAAAACCGCTCCGTATCGACCTCGCGAACCGTAAAGGGCAGAAGCCGTTGCTCCTTTCAATACGTTAATATTATCAATATTATTCGGATCTAAATTCTGAAAAACCTGTTTTTCAACAATCACTCCGTCGATGACAAAAACTAAATTTGAATTTCCTCTTAATGTAAATTCCGGAGCCTGCTGCATTCCTGTCGGGTTTGAAACATTTAATCCCGCAACCTGTCCTGAGAATAGATTTCCGATACTTGGCGTTGTGATCGTTTCAAATTGTTTTGTTCCGACTTCCTGAGTGGAGTACCCGATTTTTTCTTTCTTTTTTGCAATACCCAAAGCAGTGATTACAACACCTTCAATCTGTTTTTCGCTTACTTTTTTTAAGACAACGGAGTAATTTCTTCTGTTTGAAACTTCTATAGTGTACGTAGAAAATTCAGGAGAATAAAATTCTAAAATGTCTTTTGGATTGGCTGAGATGGTGAAATTTCCATTTTCATCGGTGGTAGCCGTTTTTCCGGTATTTTTGTCGGTAACATTTACACCTGAAACACCAGAGCCGTTTTCGGATTTTACATTTCCGGAAATGTTGGTTTCTTGAGCAGTAAGATAAAGGGGAAGTAAAAAAACCGCAAAAGTAGCTAAAGTCTTCTTCATTTTTTTTGAAGGCAAATTTAGCGGGACATTGTTACCAGAACTTTAATGTGGTATTACGATAAATATATTATTTCACGATGAGGTAATGTAAAAATTAATAAAATAATAAAACCAAAAAATGTGGTAGTCTCACAAAGTTTTCGTTTTTTAAATAATATTATTAATAAGGTATAAAAGGCTTTAAACTAGAACCTGCTCAAAATTCCCCAATGGATTTTTATATCATTAAACTTAAAGGGATTTCCAAACTCATTACCATTGGAAAGCTGGAAACTCATCAAACCGATCGGGATGAAAAAATTGAACCCGAGCCCGACACTGTAGAGTTTGGGTTTTACATTCAAAGATTTGTTGTTGAGCTGCCCGTACTGACCGAAGACATCAAAAAATGCCTGATTCCCGATGAGATACCGGTATTCCAGACTTCCGTAGTAATAAAAATCGGCGGCGAGGGAGTTTTCATTGAAACCCCGCATAGAATTCCAGCCTCCGAAGCGGTACAATTCGTTTGCCGAAAACTCGATCTTTGAGTCCATCATAGCTCCTTCCGCCTTGATATTGAGGAAATGATTTCCGTTGATATGATAATTATGTTCCCCGAAAAAGTAGAACTGATTTTGCGGAGATTTAATATTGTCTTTCGTATAAGTAGTTGTCAGATAATCGTATCCGGCGTTGATTTTAGTTTTATAAAGAAACAGGTCGATATCTGTTGGCTCGATCATTTCAAACCAGATCCCTATCCCTTTTTTATTGTAATCTTTTCCCTGCACATACAGCGTATCAATGATGCTTGAACTTTCAAAAGTTCCCCTCAACCCGATTTTGTTTCTGGCATTCAGGTGGTAATAAAACGCCGGAAGTGCCTTTACATTTGCAAAAGTAGAGTCTTGTCTGAAGATATTCACCTTCATATTCAAACCGACATTAGATTTAAAAAGATAAGGAATATCCGTCTGAAGGTCAAAAGTCTGTCCTTTATCCGGGTTTCTCTGCCAGTACAGATTAATGGATTCGAAACTGTTAAATATATTTTTAAAATTCACATTCAGAGTTCCGTTTAACGTAAATTTATCTGATTTATCGTTTCCAAAACCGATCACACCATCGAAACTGTTGGTCTTTTTCTTTTCCATGAAAAGATAAATACTGGTGGAATCCTTTGTAAATAATGTTTGCGGAGGACGTTCCAGGGTGATAAACTGGTGACTTTGAAAGGATTTATTAATGGCAATAAGATTTTTGTCGTCATAGGTTTTTCCCTTAAATTCTTTTTCAAGATTTTTTATAAATCTCTTCGGAACGTTGGTGTAGCCTTTTACCACAAAACCATTGATAGTTCTTTTATCGTTTTTATTAATATCTAATTCTACAACAGGATAGCCATTCTTTTGGCCTTTGTATTTTGATTTAATCCTGCTGAATGCAAACCCGTCATCAATATATTGTTTATTAATATTTTTCTTTGTAGAGTCTAAATTTTTAGTAAAAAATTCTTTCTGATTTTTAGTTTTCTGAACAATCGAATCTGTCAGGCTGACGTATGTTTCATTGAAATTTTTTCCTTTGTCGTAAATAATTTCCGTACTATCACCCTTTATGTTTACCTCTTTTAATTTAGTGAAGAAATAATTATTCTGCGCCAGAGAATCCAGAAATTTCGCGGCAGATAGGGAATCTTTTACCTTTTTCTTGACCTTCGTTTCAGAATCAATCAGGAAATAGTGCTTTTTCTGCGCTTGTACAAAAACGCAGAACAGGACAAAAAATATTTTCAGAAACAGCTTCAATTTTGATTTGAGTTAAATCATTAAAATGTATTATTCTGGAGTAAGATGCTTCGACTCCGCTCAGCATGACAACGCTACAAAATGACAGTTAGTATTAGAGATGTCATGCTGAGCGGAGTCGAAGCATCTTTAAACGTTTACATTAAATAAAATCTTAATGGTTTAAAAAATATATAATTAAAAATTTGTTTAATAACTGAAACTACGCCAGTTTATTATATTTCTTCATCAAATTTTCATAAGTTCCCTGCGGAAGAATCCATTTCAGAGGAACCCCGATTTTCTGTCCGAACTTTCCAAAATAATAATGAGCTTTCCATTTATTTTTAGTTAAAAGTGCATCAATATATTCTGCAACTTCCAATGGTTCGGTTCCGTCGCCGACGTGAGAATTCATTAAAGCATAAACCTTATCGAACACATTTTTGTATGGTTCCGTAACTTTTGTTCTCACACGGTTTTCAGCGATATTGGTTTTAATATCTCCCAAATGAAGAGAGCAAATATGAACATTCCAAGGGTAAACTTCATATCTCATCGCTTCCGTCACTTTATCCAAAGCCGATTTCGACGCCGAATAAAATCCCCGGAAAGGCAGCCCCATTTCACTTCCGATACTGGAAACATTGATGATCTGCCCGAATTTGTTCTCACGCATTTTCGGCATTACAGCGCTCATCATCTGAACGGCGCCGACAAGATTTAAATTAAATAGTTTTAAAATATCTTCTTTCGTAGAATCTTCCACAGCACCTACCATTCCCATTCCTGCATTATTGATGAGAACATCGATTCTTGATTCTGTTTTCAAAACCTCTGCAATAGCATTCTGAACTGCATCATTATCCGTAACATCCGTCGGAATAGATTTGAAATATTGGCTTTCGGTATGTTTTCTGCTTAAGCCATAGACTTTATGACCTTTCTTCCCGAAATATTCTGCTAATACGAAACCGATTCCTGATGAGGTTCCTGTGATGATTATAGTTTTTGTATTCATTAGTTTTTAGTTAAAATAATCTTTAAATCTTCCCAAAACATAGGATAAGACTTCTCCACAACATCTTCTTCTTCAATATTCAGCTCTTTAATCAAACAAAACGGAGCAAAACTCATCGCCATTCTATGATCCTGATAGGTTTTGATGGAGATATTTTCTTCCGGTTCATTAAAACGGATTGATTTTATCGTTAAATCAGTAATTTCAGTATCTGTTCCCAGCTTTTTCAGTTCATTATATAAAGCTAAAAGCCGGTCGGTTTCTTTTACTCTCAACGTTCCCAATCCTGAGATTTCAAAAGGAATTTTCAATGCTGCAGCCGTTACACAAAGCGTTTGTGCAATGTCCGGACAATTATTCATATCCAGAACGATTTTTTCCGGGAACTGAAAATCAGGTTGTGGCTGAAGAGTTAGCTTATGTTCATCTTCCGTGAAAATTGTTTTAATTCCAAAGAACTCTTCATAAATCTTTGCAATTGCAGAATCTCCCTGAGTGGAAGCCTTATAAAAGCTTTTCAGATGAATCGTTTCTCTTCCCAATGCAGCAAAAGAATAGAAGTACGAAGCCGAGCTCCAGTCACTTTCCACTTCATAATTCACAATTGATGATTGATCGTTGATAAATGATTCTACTTTGATCGTATTTCCGACAAAACTTGCTTGAATTCCAAACTTCTTCAGAATATCCAACGTCATTTCGATGTACGACCTTGAGGTTACTTCGCCTACAAGATTTATTTCCAACCCATTTTCTAATCTTCCGGCGATTAACAGGAGAGATGTGATAAACTGGCTTGAAATATTCGCAGGGACATCAACCTTGGTCTGGGTGATTTTTCTTCCTTTAATTTTTAGTGGCGGAAAACCTTCATTTTCCAGGTATTCGATTTCAACACCAAGGTTTTGTAAAGCTGTTACCAGATTTTTGATCGGTCTTTCTTTCATTCTTTTTGAGCCGGTAAGAATCGTAGTTTTTCCTTCCATTATAGAATAATAGGAAGTAAGAAAACGCATGGCCGTTCCTGCGTGATGAATGTCTACGGTTTCCGTATTCTCTGAAAGAGCTTTCTTTAATAATTGGGTGTCCTGGGAATTGGAAAGGTTTCCTATTTGTATGTTTTTAAACAAACTTTCTAAAATCAACAAACGATTCGAAATACTTTTCGAACCGCTGATCTGTATGGTGTTGTTTCCTGCTAATTTTGATTTTTCTAACTTCATATTCTTAAGATGGAAGCTGGAGGTAGGAAGCTGGATGTTCATGTATTTCATTTAACTTCCGGCTTCCATCGTCCATCTTCCTGCATTATTTCAATTTCTCATTATTCTGATGTCGATCTTTGTCTCGATCAGTCTTTACCTTCATTTTTTTGTCGAAAGCTTCCTGTAGATTTACGCCGGTTTGGTTGGCCAGGCATAACGTTACAAACAGTACATCCGCCAATTCTTCACCAAGATCTTTTCCTTTATCACTTTCTTTCTCACTTTGTTCGCCGTATCTTCTTGCGATGATCCTGGCCACTTCGCCCACTTCTTCCGTAAGCATCGCTATATTGGTCAATTCATTGAAATAACGAACGCCAATTGTTTTTATCCATTCATCAACTTGCTGCTGCAGATTTGTAATTTCCATTATTTTTTCAGCTGTTCTTCCAGGGAAGCGATTTTGTTGTTCAGTCTTTTTATTTCTCCTTCCATTTCTTGCTTGGTTTCTAGAGATTCTCCTGCGGTTTCAGTGTAATTGGCAACTTTCTTGAAAAATCTTCTTACAAAAATATAGCAAACGATTAGTGAAATTAAACCAACTATTTTGATAATATTAAAATCCATTTTTAATTATTCTTAAAATATTATTGATACTGATAAGCTCCCAAAGTAGGATTAGACGTTCTTGAAACATTGGCAATATCCGTAGGAACTGTGGCTGCAACGGCTGTACTTCCTTTTCCGATGGCCGGGGAATTTTGTTTTACTCTCAAGTTCATCTGAGCAGCGAAATAATTCACAAACAACGGCTCCTGATTTTTAATCGATTGGATTACACTTGGATTACTGTCAAACGGGAAACCTGCTTCCGATGTATTGGAGTATTTTAATAAACAATTTTCAAATACAAAATTAAATAATTGTCCCGGTGTTTGTTCAAAATTCACAGAGTTATCCCTGTCGGAATAAACAATACTGTTCCTTACATTAAGAATTAAAGCTCCCTGTTCGGTTTGCCCGGAGCTGTTGATCCATTCATTGGTGGCAAAAATTCCGTTTCTGTTGTAAGAATGTAATAAATTGGAATAGTTTGCAATGGTAGAATGGATATAATTATGCGTCCCTCCTTTGAAAATTCCAATAGCAGATTCTCCGCAATTATTCATGACTAAATTTTTAGCATTTACTGTAGAAGCGACAGCATAAATTCCATATTCCTGGAAAGTATGGATAAACGAATTGCTAATAACGGCATTGGTTTGCTTCATATCCAGACCTCTTGTTCCGCCGAGAAGTCTTGCGTAGTTCATATTCAGATTCGAGCCGGCTTCCATTTTGATGGATTTCCAGTTTTTAGGGATCGTGTCGTAGGCGGGATCATTTCTGTCGCCTCTTAGAACGACGTTGTTGGCTAATGTTCCGTTGATATTTAAAGTAGCTCCGGAAAGCACTTTCATTCCGCTGTTTTTATGGAAATACACTTTAGTTCCGGGTTGTATATCCAGAATCACGTTTTGATCGATAGTGAGATCACCATAGATAATTTTAGCTTTATTATTAGTCCAGGTTGCGTCGGAGGTAATTACGTTAGGATTTGTCGGGGTTTCGATAAAAAATTCGGCATCCTGAACCACCGAGAATAAAACAACCTGCTGTTGTCCTACAGGGCTTTGGAACAAGATTTTGTCTTCTGCAATAGCTTCCGGGCCGGTAGCTTCCGGGGCAATTTCAACGAAAATATATAAGCTGTCTTTTTTTCTTAAGGGAACATCTTTAAAATCGTAGCCGGGTTTTCCGTCCACATTTATTTTATATAAAGAAGTAGCTCCTTTTTCAAGATGAATTCTTGGGATCAGGATATCTTTATCTTCATTATTATACACTTTTACGGCATATGTTTCAGAACGAACCTGATGATAAACCGTGTCACAAAAAACCGTATCCTTTGAAAAACTCAATTCTTGTGAAGGTGCATCAAAACTAATATCATCCTTATTGCAAGATACAGCCATAACGAGCATCCAGAAAGAAAAAGCCAGTAATAATTTGAATTTCATCGAAATTAAAGTTTAAATAGATTTCAAATGTAACGAAAATACTTGAAATTTCTTATGAAGAAAAAAATATTGAATAATGTATTTGCAAATTCAAAAAAATATTGTACTTTTGCAACCTAAAATTAGCAGAGAAATATCCATTACTATTTCGAAAGCAAACTTTAATTTTTAAAATTGTATTATGAAACCGCAAGGTTACATGTGACATTAACAAAAAAAGAAATTTACACATGAAAAACGGAATCCACCCAGAAAATTATAGACTTGTTGTTTTCAAAGATATGAGTAACGACGAGGTGTTTCTTTGCAAGTCTACTGCAGAAACAAAAGATACTATCGAGTACGAAGGACAAGAGTACCCACTAATAAAAATGGAAATCTCTTCTACTTCTCACCCTTTCTACACTGGTAAAGTGAAATTAGTTGACACTGCAGGTAGAGTTGATAAGTTTATGAACAAATACAAAAAATTCGCTAAGTAATTTTTTGAAATTAAAAATATTTAAAGTCTTCCGATTTTCGGGAGACTTTTTTTATTGTAATTTTGTTGAAACTAGAAAATAGAAACTAGAAATTGGAAGTTAGTTCAAATAATACACTCAAAAACTTCCAGCTTTCAGCCTCTAACTTCTAGCTTCTAATATCTAACTTCTATTAAAATGCAATTAGTATTTTCAGATGCGCAATACTGGGAAGATTTTCTTCCGCTTACATTTACAAGACCTGTCGCAGAGATGCGATGCGGAATTCTTACATTCTCCGAAAGATGGCAGAAAATTTTAGAGAACAC
>CBFGVN010000037.1:0-15929 GCA_965651845.1 uncultured Chryseobacterium sp.
AATTTTACAGGTACCAGGAAAGTCCCTGATAATATGTGGCTTGCGCTATATACTGATGTTTTAGGAAACCTGAATGAGGCTAAAAAAATAGTTCCTACAGAAGCAAAACCAACTTTAACTCCACAGGCTACCTGGGATAAGCAACAGGCAAATAAGTTGGCGATTATCAATTTAATGGAAATTTATACTTATCAGATTTTAGTCGATAGTTTTGGAAATGTTCCATACTCTGAAGCAGCAAAACCAGAAACAATTGTACTACCGAAATATGATGATGCAAAAACTATTTATACAGATTTAATTAATAGACTAAATTCTGCTATATCAACTCTAGATGCTGGTTATCCTAGTTTTTCAACAGGTGATAATATCTATAACGGAAATGTAGCAGACTGGATTACTTTTGCAAATAGTTTAAAACTAAAAATAGCTATTAATCTTGCAGATAGTAATCCTACTTTGGCTAAACAAGCAGTTGAGTCTGCATTTGCTGGAGGAGTATTGCTGAGTAATACTAAGAATTCATTATTTAAATATGATGCAACATCACCAAATTTTAACCGACTGTATGCTGAAGTAATTGCCAGCAACAGAAATGACTTTGTAGCAGAAAAAGGAATAGTGGATGTTATGAATAGTCTTAATGATCCAAGAAGACAGTTCTATTTTACACAGGTTAGTGGTGGTAGTTATATTGGAGGTACAGTAGGGTTAAGTAATAGTTATAATGATAATTCTCATATAGGAAGTAGCTTATTAGCACCTAATAAACCAGGATTGCTATTAGACGCTTCAGAAGTTAATTTTTATTTAGCGGAAGCTGCTGCTAGAGGATATAGTGTTGGAGATACGGCACAAAAATACTATGAAGATGGTATTAAAAGATCAATGGAGCAATGGGGAGTTGCAGCTTCAGATATCACTGCTTATTTAGCAAATCCGAGTGTCGTTTTTTCCCCGGCTAATTGGAAACAAAGCATAGGACAACAAGCTTGGATTGCTATGTTTAATAGAGGATTTGAATCTTGGAACTTCTACAGAAGATTGGACTATCCCGTATTAACAGCTCCTAATGCTGTACCTGCAGCTGCTGGTAAAGTTCCTACAAGATTGACTTATCCGATTAATGAGCAGACAGTAAATGGAACAAATTGGAATCAAGCATCATCTGCAATAGGAGGTGATAAATTGACTACAAAAGTATTCTGGGATATTAATTAAAAACTAAAACACCTTAGTTAATCATTCATATTTAATCCGCCTTCGGGCGGTTTTTTTATTTCCGTATATTTGTATTTCAAAATTTTAAAAGAGTAGAGCTATTTTATATAGCTTAAAAAAACGATATACATACATGAATATTAAAAATATAATAGAAGAAAAGCTTTCGGAAGTTATCTTGAATGTCTATCAATTGAAAGACATTAATCTGGAAGTTCAGGAAAATAAAACCGAATTCGAAGGAGATTTTACAATCGTAACTTTTCCATTGGTAAAACAATTGAAAAAAAATCCTGAAAGTATCGGTGTCGAATTAGGAGAAGCTTTAACAGAGCAAACAGAATTGTTGGAAAGCTTCAATGTCGTAAAAGGATTCCTTAATATTAAAATAGAAAATCAATTTTTTGTAGATAATTTTAAATCTATCAATAACGATTTTGATACAATTGAAAAGAAAAATTCTACAGTAATGGTAGAATATTCTTCTCCGAATACCAATAAACCTCTTCATTTAGGACATATCAGAAATAATTTATTAGGGTTTTCCGTAGCTCAGATTCTTAAGGAAGCGGGATATGATGTGATTAAAACCCAGATTATTAATGATCGTGGAATTCATATCTGTAAATCAATGCTGGCTTGGGAAAAATTCGGAAGAGATGAAACTCCGGAATCAACAGGTACAAAAGGCGATAAATTCGTAGGAAATTATTATGTGAAATTTGATCAGGAATATAAAAAAGAGATTTCTGAACTTGTGGCACAGGGAATTTCAGAAGAACAGGCAAAAAAAGATGCACCTTTAATGAAGGAAGCCCAGAAAATGTTGTTGGACTGGGAAAGTGGGGATGAAAAAGTAAGAAATCTCTGGAATGAAATGAACTCTTGGGTTTACAAAGGATTTAATGAAACATACAAAAGATTAGGAGTTGATTTCGATCAGGTTCAATATGAAAGTAATACTTATATCTTAGGCAAAGATCTTATTCAGGAAGGTTTGGATAAGGGAGTTTTGTATCAAAAAGAAGACGGCTCTGTATGGTGCGACCTTACGGATGAGGGATTGGATCAAAAATTATTATTACGTTCAGACGGAACTTCAGTGTATATGACTCAGGATTTAGGTACTGCGGTAGAACGTTTTAAACAAAATAATATTCAGAAGTTAATTTATACAGTTGGAAACGAACAGGATTATCACTTCCAGGTTTTATTTAAAATTTTAGGAAAGTTAGGATATTCCTGGGCAGATCAGCTGTATCATTTGTCTTACGGAATGGTTGAGCTTCCAAACGGAAAAATGAAATCTCGTGAAGGAACTGTTGTAGATGCAGATGACTTGATGCAGGAAATGCATGATATTGCAAAATCTAAAGCAGAAGAATTAGGAAAACTGGAAAACCTTACTGAAGAAGAAAGAAACAATAATTATGAGAATGTAGGAATTGGAGCATTAAAATATTTTATGCTAAAAGTTGATCCCAAGAAAAAAATGCTTTTCAATCCTGAAGAAAGTATTGATTTTCAAGGAAATACTGGTCCTTTTATTCAGTATACTTATGCGCGTATTCAATCTTTATTATTTAAAGCGAATTTTGAGCAAAAAGAAATCTCTGATATTGTATTAAGCCAATCTGAGAAAGAATTGATTATGCAGTTAGCAAACTTTAAAACAGTGGTTGAGAAAGCGGCAGAAGTTTTGAGCCCGGCTTTGGTTGCAAACTATGTTTATGAGTTAGTTAAAACATACAATTTCTTCTACCAAAATAATCCGATTTTAGGTCAAGATGATAAAAATGTTACTCAAATGCGTTTAAATTTATCAGATCTTACCGCAAAAACGATAAAAAAATCTCTACATCTTCTAGGAATAGAAACTGTAAACAGAATGTAAAAAAAACTCCTGAGGAATCAGGAGTTTTTTATTTAAAAGATTTTATTCATATGCGCCAATTTCAGGCATCGCTACATATGGAAGCCCGTCATAGCTGCTATTGAAAGTGATACGAATATATCGGGCATTTATTTTCTGAGGAAAAGCAATATACTGCTTATTGGTAGTATTAGTTAAATCATAATTACCTTGGTATTGCCATCCGTCACTTGTGGTTTGTCTTGTCCATACGGAAAAGTTTTTCGCTGTTCTTACAAGTCCCTGATGCTGTACAAAAGAAAGTCCTGAAGTTCCGATAATTGAACCCATATTAATATCAAAATAATAAGGGAAATTCTGAGGTTGCCCCGGTATTGGATCTGTCTGCACTGATCCTGAAGCATAATTGGAGTGCCAATAAGTATTTACATTTCCATCAATAGCCAAAGATGCAGGATAAGCACTATATTGTGAGCTGGAACTTACTGTCCATGAGCTTCGGTTAATGTCGAGACGGGCAACGCCGTTATCGAAAGAAAATAAAGGAAAAGTTTGCCAGCCAGATCCTCCATCTACAAACTGGGCTTGTACGACAAGAAAGTATTCCCGGTCTGTAAGATACAAATCATTAAGATCTATATAAGTACTAAAATTACCATTTGTTGCTGTTGTAGTAGCAACAGAGGATACAGCATGATATGGAGCATCTTTTGGCATGAAATAATAAGTTAGTGAGTTGATCGGAGATCCTGCACTATAATTACCTGATGCATAAACTCGGCCGTTAGCTACAGAGCGTTGTGTAAGAGCTACCTGCATAGAATGATTCTGGTTGTAAAAATATCCGGCAGGTTTTAAAACTGGAGAAAAAACCTGAGAATTATTCAAAATAGAAGCTGCCGCTCTGGTTAAAATAGTAGAAGAATAACCATATGTTTGATTTCCCCAACTCATAAGGGAAGTTCCATAACCCGGTACATTTTGCAGGCTTTTAGGAAGAGCGTCATGGGGAAGGCCTAAGCCATGTCCCAGCTCATGAAGAAACCCTCCCATATAGGCCTTTGCCTGGTTTCCTTGTGGTGAATTTTGATTAACATACTGATAATCATTATATTCATTATCTCCGACAAAACAATTTCTTCCGAGGCCATAGTAAGGAATTTCGGTATTAATGCTGGGAGTTGCTGTAAAAATAAGCGTGTGATCACTTGTTTTATCCGCAGGATGGGCAGCGAACCAGGCATTTACCTCAGATAATATCTGATCGCCGGCAGAATATGGGTAAGAAGACATAGGCTTTTGACCATATACTACATTGATTTTAATTCTGTTGGTTTGAGGATCTTTTAGCAAACCAAAAGTCTGGTTTCCGTACCCCCAGTTGTATATGTTTTGACGAAAATATTCCTGTGCCGCCAAAACAAATTCACTCACTCTTCGCTCGTATTCCGGGCGAGCAGAAACATCGGAAGGAATAAAATAGACAACATTCAGGTTGTAAGGCAAATCAGATTGGTAAGCTCCTAGAGTAACTTTTTCTGTGACTTTTTTGTTTTCAGTTTTTGGAACCTCATTTTCAAATGCTTCCTGTCGGCAGCCCATAATGATCATGGATGAAAAAAAACTTAATAACAAAATTCTAAAAAAATTAGTGTTCATAAATTGTGCTTTTTTAAAATTAACTTCTGTAAATATTTGAACTTAAATCATAAAAAGCAAAAGTAGAATTGTTAAAAAGTATTAATTTGAATGCTTTTGAGCAAAAAAAGTGTTAATATTATTTTTTTATTTGATTGATTTTTAAATGCTTGTAAAAATTGAGTGTTAATTTTAATTTTTCCTGAAAACCAATGATTTTAAAGTTACTTTTTCCATATAAATGAGAAAAGATTAAGACTCGTGCGTTTTTAAACTCTCTTCATATAATTTTGAATCACTCCATTTCGCATGTTTAGACGGGGTGATTTTGTAGCCTTTTTTATAAGCATAAACTTTTGTGTATTCTGCTCCAAAGAAAATCAGCATACAGGAATAATTGATCCACATCATAACGAGAATAATGGTTCCGGCTGTTCCGAAGGCAGAGGTGGGTTTTGCCGTTCCGAAATAAAGACTTAATAAAAACTTTCCTAATGTAAATAAAACTGCAGTAAGAAATGCACCCTTCCATACAGGTTTCCAGCTTACTTTTACATCAGGAAGAACTTTAAACATTAATGCGAAAAGCAGCATCACAAATCCGAAACCCACCGCAAAATTCACCAATTCTACCAACATATAGGTTTCAAAACCAAAATATTGAGTGATAATCTTATTAAAAACAGAAATTAGTGAAGACAAAATCATCGTAATCATTAATAAAAACCCAAGAATTAATATCATTCCTAATGAATTTACTCTGTCTAAAAGAAATTTTACCAAAGCTTTTTTAGGGGCGGATTTTACATCCCAAAGGCTGTTTAATGAATGCTGCAGCTGAAAAAAAAGGGTAGTGGAACCAAAGATTAAAGCCCCGACTCCCACGGCTTTCATGATGATGTTTTTTTTATCAATTAAAGCTCCTGCAATCATATTTTCGATGCTTTTTGAAACTTCGGCCCCCATAATTCCGCTTATCTGCTTGCTTATCTCCCCCTGAATAGCTTCCTGTCCAAAGAAATGTCCTGCAATCCAGATAATAATAATTAGTAATCCGGGTATCGAGAAAATCGCATAATACGCCAGACTGGCAGAATCTTTCATGGCGGAGGAATTGTTCCATTCCGAGAAAGTTTCTTTTAAAGTTTCCCAGAAGAAATTGATATGTTTTATCATTTGTTGTGTTTTTTAGTTTTAGAAAGGATATCCGATCGCAATATTTAAAATAAGATTATCTTTTCTCCAGCTTGCGTCTCCGAATTTAATTTTGTCAAATGTCCATCTGTCATTTTTTTCATAATAAGGAACTCTCAAAGGCATGGCGAGATCTAATCTTAAAATCAAAATAGAAAAATCAAGTCTTAGGCCAACTCCGGCTCCCACTGCAATTTCACTCAAAAATTCTTTGGAAAATTTGGCTCCGGGTCTTTGAGGGTCATCATTTACTAACCACACGTTTCCTGCATCTGCAAAAACAGCTACATTTAAGAATTTGTAAAGATTGGCGCGGTATTCGGCATTTAATTCTAGTTTTATATCACCGGACTGATCAAAATATTCTCCCTCAGAAAGTGTTCTCGGGTCAAAGCTTCCGGGTCCTAAAGTTCTGGCACGGAATGCTCTTACGCTATTACTACCGCCGGAGAAAAACTGTCTGGAAAAAGGAATATGGTTAGAATTTCCGTACGGATAAGCAACGCCTGCAATTACCCTTGTTGCCAGTGAAGTTTTTTCTGTAAACTTATGATAAAACCTAAAATCGTTTTCAATTTTCGCAAACTGACTGAAAGGAATTCCAAAAATAGTCTTCTGTTTGTCTTTATCTACACTAGCCCCCGTCAGCAATCCGGTAAGGTTTCCTGCAAGATCCAATGTTCCTTTATAATAAACTGTATTGGGCTTTTGCAGCATAGTATTGGTATAAGTGTAAGAATAAATAGGCCCGAAAATGAGCTGTTTATCAATCACTCTTTGTAAGTAAATGTTGGCATCAGCTTTAGCCTGATATTCCGGAGTAACATTGGCTGGAGACACGTAGGTAATATCTATGATTTTCAGATCGTGCTCTTTTCTGGCATTTTCCTTCCACAAATATCCGAATGACCCGTTAAAAGTATTAAGGGTATAATTTTGTGTACGGTTCTGGAATTCATAACCCAAAGTAATATTCGTTCTGGGTACGAATGCACTCGACGAATGAAACCTGAAAGGCGCAACAATTCTTGGGATTGAAAGCTGGGCATTGGCTCCCGCTCTGAAAATATTGTTGGCATTTTCAGGACCTCCGATCTGAACATCGAAAGCTCCGTAAATAGAAGCTTTAAATTGCTCTGCTCCACGGAAAAAGTTTCTGTGAGTCCAGTTTAGGTTTAATTCACTTCCGGCATAATTGGCAGAATTGGTTCTTCCCAATGCTTCCAAACGAAGCGACTGGATTTGTCTTGGAGTTAATAAATAATAAGCATCAAATTTATGCTGTAAAGAATCTGAGACCACAAATTCATTTTTTACAAATTTGAAGACTCCCAGGCTGATTAATCGGTTTAAGGTAAGATTGTGATTGGTTCTGTTATAAAGATCTCCTTTTTTAAAATATAAAGCTCTGTCGAAAATTTTAGGTTTAAATTTATGCTGAGGATCGATTACATAAATATCTTCATGAGCATATTTCTGAAGAGAATCTACATCCATCGGGATTTTGTACTTGCCATCCTTCACATCTTTGATATTGTAATTGGGAAAAACAACCACTTTATCGATGCTGAACTGTTCGGTTGCAAGCGCCGGAGTATTATCCTTCAGTTTTACAATAAGCTCAACTTTATGATTTTTGCTGATCGTACTGTCTGCCTGTACAATAATATTGTCGGGATGGAAGTAATAGAAGCCTTTTTCCTTTAGGCCGTTATCTATTCTTTCTCTCTCTGATTTTATGACATCAAGGTCGAAAGGATTTCCTTTTTTTAATAAAGTTTTATCTGTCAGGTTTTGAATTTCCTGATTGACTAATGAAGAATCTTTCGGGAATTTTACATCACGGATTAAATATCTCGCTCCAGGTCTTACATTATAAATTACCTGGGCTCTTTTGTTTTTAGAAACCGTGTCGTAGGTTGCTTTTGCATTGAAATATCCTTTATTTTCGGAATAATTTTCAATAATATCTCTGTTGAATTCGCGGTCTACATCGCCTAGCAAAACAGGCTTTTCACCCACTTTGTATTTAAGCCAATAGTTAAATCCTTTTTCTTTTTTCGGCTCTTTTGCAATATTATAGAAAAATAATCTCGGCCTTAATCCTAAGAAAGTGGAATTAGGTTTCGGAGTAAGATTGCTCTCCAGCGCAGCCTTAAGATCATTCTTTTCCTGCTTAGGAAGAGAATCGCTTTGAATATTGATTTCAGAACCTGTATAAAGCATCTGGCCTTCTTTCAGATATTTCGTATTACTGCACGAAAGTATTACTGAAGCCAGTCCGGATGCAAACAGATATTTAAAATATGTTGGGATTTTGTTTTTCATTATTTAAATTCTACCACTTGGTTTCTTTTATTTTCTCTGGTTTCTCTCTGTTTTTTGTTTCTGGATTTCTGGAAAATCTCACGGAATTTGTCATAGTCCAGTGTAATAATAAATCCGAGCCCTGTCTCCACAATCTGTCCCTGAAGGGCTACCTGATATTCGTTTTTACGATACGCGCGAAGCATGTATCTTCCGTCTTTGGAAAGACTGTAATCTACGGTAACATCACCTGCAATATTGGTCATGCTTTCATTTTGGCGAGCATCACCTTCCAGTCCAAAATTACTTCCCACCGAAACTTTTAGTCTGTCATTCAGCAATTTTTTACTGATGTCTACATTCAGATCGGTTCTTGTATTTTTTGCTCCGGTTGAATAATCTTCGGAAGATTCCAGATCAAAATTAAGATCCACACCCTTGATTAATCCTGAAGCAAGATTATTCAGCTGCTGAGAAAGTATTTTGCTTACACTTTGTCTTGCCAGCATCTCTCCGGATACTCCGGCTCCGGATTCGAATGGGTTTTCACCAATAAATCTGTTCAATAATAATATGGCGAAAACCTGTTTGTTCATCTCGGATTCCTGAGTTCTGAGCTGGGTAAGCTTCTCATCTACAATATCCGTAACGGTAGAAGAAACCGAATTGTTTTTTTCATCTGTAGTAATATCAAACGTGATCTGTGGTTTCAGCAATTCTCCTTTCATTTTTAATAAAGTATTGAAAGGTATTCTCTGCTTAAACTGATTCATTGTTTCTGCACTTTCTCCACTGATCTGCTGTTCAACCAAATCAATCGGTGCGGTTTCTGTTTTATAAATGGCTGTGATATCCATCGTGGCCATGGTAGGTTCACCTGTCCATGTAATGGTGCTTCCTTTTTGAATATCAAATTTCCGTTTCAGGATGCTTACCGACATTTCATAACTTCCTGATTCCACTTCATAAACACCGACAAGGGTAGTTTTTCCGGATGGATCGATTCCTCCCGTTAACTCGGCTTCCCCCTGAAGCTTTACAAAATCTCCGTTAGTTTTGTCAATTAACAAAGATAATTTTGCGTCCTTATTTATTTCGATATTTACACTCACGTCCATCCCTTTGATGCGGCTTTGGGCATTGAGAGAATCTGCCTTGATGGTCTTATTTAAAACTACCTGATCCTGATCGATAAATTCTACAATACCCTCTCTTTCCTGCATCGTAGGTGTTGATTGTGGAAGAACAAACGTAAAGTCTGTATTATCTGCAACGGCTAGTCTTCCGTCTACTTTCGGCAAATCGAGATCCCCGCGAATGTGGAGGTTCGCATCAATGGCCAGAACACCGTACATAATGGCGTCATTCGATTTTTCAGAATTTACTACTTTGAAATTTTTGGCATTGGCGTCTAGATTAAAGGCAAAATCTCTGTAAGTCTGTGTTAAAACCTGTCCGTCGATGTTTAGTGAATTCCCGTCTTTATCATTGATTTTAAAATTATTAAATTCAATTCCGCGGCGGGTAAAATCTATTTCATCATTCAGCTTTCTGAAATCACTTCCGGTTTTCGCAATCTGCAATCCAACTTCATTGAATTTTACTTTACCTAAAATATTTGGTTTATCTGTGGTTCCTGTGATCTTCAGGTTTCCGGAAATATAGCCTTCCGTATCTGTAATCGCATTCATGGAAAATCCCTGCACACTCTTCATCTGAAGCTGGTTGATGGCCATATTCATATCAAATGAACTTGAGGAAGTATTGTAATCTCCCAAAATCTTCACATCATTGTTATTTCCTGAAAGAACGATATTGGCATTTAAAAGATTCGAAGAAGTGTTATTTACCTTCGCATCCACATTGCCGACCGGACTTCCATATACCATTAAATCAGAAATTTTTAAATCTGAAGTAAACGTCATATTTTTTGTCAGATTACGGAGCTGAGCCGTTCCGTTGATTGTTCCTCTGGCTAAAACGGTATCTTTTTTAATTAATTCCGTGATGGTTTCAATTTTAAAATCTTTCAACGAAACATTTAATGGTGCGTTTGGAGATTGAGATTCGGATTGCAGTAAAATCTCACTTCCTGCATTGGAAAGCCTGAAATTGTCTGCAAAAATTCCATTGTTGCTTATTTGAATTTTATTGTTTTCGGCAACGGTCCAGTCGGTGTAATTTAGTTTTAAACCGTTAGGATTCAACGAAATTTCCGTGATATCGTTTAATGATTTTGCATTTCCTGCAATTAAAAACTGGGTAACATCCTTTTGATCTTTCGTGGTGATATTATAATTGATGATGTTATTCGCAACATCGCCGGCTACATTTACTTTATTTAAGGCGAAACTTGAGCTTTTCAGAGCTGCGACACTCAGATTGTATTGCAAGGCCTGGTTTTCGTTTGTAACCTTCAATGTAGCATTTTCAATTGAATTTTCTCCGTACAGCAGCTGCGGAATTTGCCCGTCGATTTCAATTTTCTGGGAATCAGCATCATAATTTCCAACTAAATTGATCGTTTCAAAACTTTTTAAATCAGGAACAAACTTTCTGATGACGTCATCATTTTTAATTTTTGCATGAAAGGTAAAATATTGTCCTTCCTGGATTTTCTGAGCTTTATCGGGCTTCTGGAACTGATAATATTGATTGATGGTATTGGCCAAAGAACCGAAAATCTGGGTAAGCTTATATTTTCCCTTCAGTTCTACATCCGCAATCTGCGAATTGAAGATAATATTGGTGGAATCATTGTTTGAAGAAGCTTTTACATTTACTTCCTGCAACGGATAAACTTCTTTTGTATCGGAAAAAGCAAAGTCTTTAAGATTTAAATAGCCATTCAGATTGTCGGGATCCAAATTGGTAAAATCACCATCAATTTTTCCGGCAAGAATCATTGGTTTTTCGTAGAAGCCAAGCTTGTTGATGTCTAATTTTATGATTTCTCCGTTTACTTTTACTGTAGGTTTTTTTTCGTTGTAAATACCCGAAGCGGTTAAAGATAAGTTAGCATTCGGATCTTTTGAGTTTAAAACAATATTGTAAGCTCCACGATTTATTTTCCCTGCCAGATTCATGTTCTGATAACGGTAGCCTTTATAAACCGCGGAAGCCATGTATCCTTTCAGATCTGCTTTTGCGTTTTTGAAATCAAAGCTTTCCCCTTTCGCAGAAATCTGTGCTGTGATTGGACCAATATCTTTATTCTGAATGATTTTTCCGATCTGCAAGCCTTGAAGATTGGCTTTTACATCATATAATTCATGGTTTTTTCTTCTCATATCGATCTGGGCGATCACTGCAGCATTTCCCAGGGTAGAGTAGAGGTTCAGGTTCGCGTTTACAACTTTTGTGGTTCCTTTTGCCGTTCCTTTTATGCTCATGTTGGAAGGCAGGGAAATATTGGAAGGAATGGTATTTTTCGGAACCAGATTAAAAATCGTTTTTGCAGAGGAAGACAATTCTGCAATTCTCAAATCATAATACAAATTGTCAGGATTCATCGCATTTCTGACTCTTCCAGAAGCCGCAACTCTCAACTGATCCAAGCCGGAAACTTTCAGATTGTTGATGAGCAAATCATTCACACTTCCTTTTACATTGGCATTCACATTTAAAATGACATTCGGATATTTATTAAATGGAACTGTACTTCTTAAAGTCGGAACTAAATTTAAAATATCTGCGAAACCAATTCTTGAATCTTTAATATTCGCTGAAATTTTTACAGCTCCCAAATTTGAGCTTAATTGCTCGACCGAATTATAGTTTAAAACCACCTCATCCCGAAGCAATGTTTTCGGAGTCTGAAGGTAAAGGTCTTTTAAATACGCTTCTTTTTCATTATACACAAAATCGGTATTAAATTTCTGGATATCCAATCCTCTAGCTTCCCGAATCTCTGCAGAGTTAACCGTTCCTGCGAAAGTGTTATTCTGCATTTTGAAGCTTCTTACCTCAACATTCATTTTAGAGAAGTTCAGGTGGTTGAAGTCCATGCCTTGTTTTGAAGGTGCGATGGCGGTATTGTTGTAAGCAACTTTTACATCATTGAGAACTAATTTTCCCAATAATAAACTCAATGCTTTTTCCTGATCCGTAGATTTTGATACTTCGTTTTCTTTCGCGTTTTTCGGATTGGCATTTTGAGCGGGAAGATAAAGATCGGCCTTAATATCTGCTCCCGAAAGAAAGACATTTGCCACATTGTAGGAATTGTTTTCCAGATCAAGTTTGTTGACTTTCGTGCTCAATTCTTTAAACAAAACCTTTGCAAACGTTTTGGTGTTATCATCCCCGTAATCGATATCAAAGTTGGTGAGCTTAATACCCCGTAAACCAATCTGCATCGGCTTTTTGTCGTTCAGAGAGTCTACTTTTTTCTCTACTTTTTTAGAGACTTCTTTTACGAGATCCTGCTTTAATTTTAACTTTAATCCATCAAGATTAATGTCGTTAACAGCGTATTTATTATTGTTTAAATCGAAAGTTTTTACCCTTGTATCAAAGGATTTAAAGTAAAGTTTTATATCATTTCGTGATTGTTGGTCGTTGAAGGTAACGCCGATATCTTTTAATTTAATTTTATCTAAGGAAATAATGAAAGGTTTCGAGGGACTTTCCTCTTTATCGCTGGTGGCAAAAGCATCAATAATATAATCAAAATTGAATTTTCCGTCTGGTTTTCTCACCACGTTGGCTCGAACGCCTTCCATATCAACCGAAGTAATGTCTGCCGTGGATTTGAGGAGTTTCCACATATGAAGTCCGACATCGAGTTTTTTCACGGCCAAAAGCGTATCGGTATCCTGACCTTTTAAATAGAGTTTTTCCATTACAAGACTGTTCGGAAATCCAATATACACTTTTTCAAGGCTTACATCTGTCTTAATTTTTTTCTCAAGATAAACGACAAGCTTGTCTTTGATAAAGTTTTGAACTACAGGAAGTCTCAAGCTAAAAATAAGTAACGTGAAAAAAACCAATATAGAAATAATGGTTATAAGTATTCGCCTGAATAATTTTTTTTTATTGATTTTCAGTTTCAAGAGTGTTTGATTTAGAACAAATATAACAATAGTATTTTATTGTTGCATTTGCAGTGGTACTCTTTGCGAATACAAAAATCCTGCCTCGACTGTCAATTATGGAATTTAGTTTAGTTAATTGTCAAGTGAATTAGTTGATGATGACAGTCAAGACGCGGATTTTGTTTTTTTTTAAAAGCCCCCTTTTTATCATTTTTATGTTGAAAAGGTTTAGCAAAAATGAAAAATCAAATGTTAGTTTAGTTTAATCAAAGGGGGCTTGGCATGGTTATTATATGTAGAGATAGTAATTTTTTTTAATTGTTTCCGTTTTCCCATTTCGCTTCTTCACCCTGAGGTGCGGCTCCTCCCTGGGCAGGAGTAATTGGGGCAGTTTCCTGATTGATATGATAAACATACGCTGCAATTTTCTCGGCATCTCTTCCTGTGATGGTTCCTTCTTTAATGAAAGGTCTCATGGTAGGGTTGTTTGGAGAGCCGTTTTCCAGCATCCAGAAAACATTTTTGAACAAGCTTTTTTCTTTAATATTAATCCAGTGTGTATCCGTTAAATTGGGACCGATTCCTCCTTTCCCGCCTTCTCCGTGGCAGGTGACACAATTTGTTTTAAAAAGTTCCTGGCCTTCTGTGATATTGTCTGCACTGTATTTTGCAGATTCAAGGTTGATCTGAGGAGCGCTTTTTTCAAACTCTTCGATGGAAGCAAGCATTTTCTTGGTTTCAGTGTTTAGTTCTGCTTCAGGATGTGCATAATCTGTGAAGGCAAAAGCTGTCATGTACACGGCGCAGAAAATACATCCGAACCAGAAAAGCCCGATCCACCATTTGGGAAGTGAATTATCAAGTTCCGTGATTCCGTCAAAGCCGTGATCGATCAGAATGTCTTTTTCTTCGGTGGCAGACTGCTTTTTGAATGCAGAATTCCATAGTTTTTGAAAATAAGGGGTGTTTTTTTCTTTTAAATATTCTGCTTTTTCTTCGGCGGATAATTTGGTGAAATTCTGATTTTCAATTAAGTCTCCAATCGAATTCATGATGAGAAGCAAAATAATGGCAATCAGCATCAGTCCCCAGAAAAAAGGCGAAGAAAAATATCCTGAATCGGGTGCGAACATTTCGAACGCCATGATCGTCAAACCTAGTGTTACAAGGATGGATACTGAAATTGGAGTTCTTGTTTTCATTTTAATTCAATTTAAAATTAATTAACACTTGCGGTTTGAATCTGAGTCGTTTTAATGTCTGTTCCCAGTCTTTGCAGATAGGCGATCATGGCCACAATTTCTCTTTGCTCAAGCGGAACGAAAGAATTTCCTTTTGCCATTCTGTCTTTATCTACCTGTTGTTTCACGTCGGCAGCTTCGGAATAAATCTTTTTTACAATGTTTTTAGCCTGATTGTCTGCCCACTGATTTGCGGAATCTATTTCGGCTTTTGTGTACGGAACATCGAAATAGTTTTTCATTAATTTCATTTTATCAACCATTTGATTCTTGTCTAATTTATTCGTAATCAACCAAGGGAATCGGGGCATGATAGAGCCTGCAGAAGTAATTCTTGGGTTATACATATGTTTAAAGTGCCATGAATCCGGGTTTCTTCCGCCTTCTCTGTGAAGATCCGGCCCTGTTCTTTTGGAGCCCCAAAGGAACGGTCTGTCGTAAACAAATTCTCCTGCCTTGGAATATTGTCCGTTTTTCCCTTCAAATCTTACAATCTCATCACGGAAAGGCCTGGTCATCTGTGAGTGGCAGGAATTACAGCCTTCTCTGATATATAAATCTCTTCCTTCTAGTTCTAATGGGGAATAAGGTTTTACCGCTGTGATGGTCGGTACGCTTTGCTTTAAAGTTA
The DNA here is from genome assembly GCA_965651845.1 of uncultured Chryseobacterium sp. Lineage (GTDB taxonomy): Bacteria > Bacteroidota > Bacteroidia > Flavobacteriales > Weeksellaceae > Chryseobacterium. The sequence goes on from CBFGVN010000037.1 coordinate 15,145, forward strand.
ATGTCGGAATAATTTCCACTAAACCACCGATTGCCACCGTAATGAAAGCCAGAATTGAAAGTAATTTTGGGGTTCTTTCCAGCCAAAGGTGTATTCCTTCGCCTTCTTTTCTTGCAGATCCGATGTTGGCTAATGCAGGTGCCTCCGCAGGAACATTTTTCTGGAATGAACCTTGTCTGATTGTTTTAATCACATTCACAACCATTAAAATGGCTCCTGACAGATAAAACACCCCACCTAAAAATCTCATTTTATAATAAGGAATAATCGCAGTAACGGTATCCAGCCAGTTTTTCCAAACCAGAGTTCCGTCCGGATTAAATTGTTTCCACATCAATCCTTGGGTAAATCCTGAAATATACATCGGTACCGCATAGAAAATGATTCCTAAAGTTCCCAGCCAGAAATGCCAGTTGGCCAGTTTTTTAGACCAAAGCTGAGTTCTCCACATCACCGGAATAAGGTAATAGACGATACCGAATGCCATGAAACCGTTCCAGCCAAGGGCTCCGATATGTACGTGACCGATTACCCAGTCTGTGTAATGCCCGATTTTATTTAAAGATTTTGTTGCTAATAAAGGGCCTTCGAAAGTTGCCATACCATAGCAGGTAACCGCTACAACGAAGAACTTCAGGATAGGATTTTCCCTTACTTTATCCCAGGCTCCTCTTAAAGTTAAAAGTCCGTTCAGCATACCTCCCCAAGACGGAGCGATCAGCATGATGGAGAAACCCGTTCCCACCGCCTGAGCCCAAGCCGGAAGCGCAGTATATTGCAAGTGA